>CAYWJH010000017.1:45600-49328 GCA_964458555.1 uncultured Spirochaetaceae bacterium
CCGACACCGACAGCGAGCGGTCGCGCTGCGACTTGCGAACCGCCCCGCCTACTCCTCGGTGGGCTCGTGGCGCGCCAGGGTGAACGCATCGTCCTCGACCGCGTGGATCTCGCGGTGAGACCCGGGGAGATCGTCGGCCTCACCGGGATCCGCGAGAACGGGATCGAAGCGCTCGAGGAGCTTCTCGCCGGGCGACTGCGGGCGAGCGACGGCACCTTCGAGGTCCTCGGTACCGACGCACGCGGACGGACGGCAGACCAGCTGCGCCGGCTCGGACTGCGCTACGTTCCCACCGACCGCCTCCTTCGCGGCGCAAGCCTCTCCTCGTCGGTCTCGGATAACCTCATCGCGATCCGACGCCGCGACCTGCAGCGTGGCGGGTTTCTCGACCACGGACGCGCCGACCGATTCGCGGCAAAGCTGCACACCCGGTTCGGCATCGAGGGTGGCCTGAGCGTCCCGCTCTGGCAGCTCTCCGGAGGCAATATCCAGAAGGTGATCCTCTCTCGTGAGCTCGAGGGCGATCCGCGGCTCATCGTGATCTGTGAGCCGAGCTGGGGACTCGACTTCGTCTCTCGCGCGCGCACCGTCGGCGCGATCAGGGGCATCGCCGACGCAGGCGCGTCGGTACTCGTGCTTTCGACCGACATCGACGAGATCCTCGCGCTGTCGACCCGAATCGGCGTCCTCTACGACGGACGCATCGTCGGCACGTACGATCGCGCTGAGGTCACCCGGGAGGAAATCGGGCGAGCGATGGCCGGCACACCGACGGCGTCTGCCGCGGAGATCCGCGCATGACGCAAAGAGCTCCTATGAGCACGATGCGATCGAGCCTGCTCGCGCTGCTCGGCGCGCTCGCGGTCACGGTCGCGCTTCTGGGGATCGGCAGCGAGTCGTGGGGCCGCGCGCTCGAGGCGTTCTTCCTCCAGCCGGTCGCAAACGCCTACTACTTCGGCAACATGCTGAGCACGATGGGATACCTGCTGCTCGCCTCGCTCGGCATCGTCGCGGCCTTTCGCGGCGGTCTCTATAACCTGGGCGGCGAAGGCCAGATCTTCGTGGGCGCGCTCGCCGGGACGCTCGCCGCGCTCGCGCTGCCCGGCCTGCCGGGGTTCGCGGGCGTCCTGCTCGTCCTCGTCGTCGGCGCGGCGACCGGCGCGCTGCTCGCCGGAGTGTCCGGGCTGTTGCGGCGCGTCTGGGGAGCCCCCGAGCTCATCACCTCGTATCTGCTCTCGGCCGCGCTCATCCCGGTATCGGAGTACCTCATCACCGGGCCTGCGAACGACCCTGATCGCAACCTGCTCGCGACGGCTACGATCGACCCGGACTACTGGCTTGCGAGGCTCCTGCCGCCTTCGGAGCTGAATCTGGCCTTCCCGCTCGCTATCGCCGCGGCGGCGCTCGTGCACCTGGCGATGTTCCACACGGTCCGCGGGTACGAGGTCAGGCTCT
This sequence comes from uncultured Spirochaetaceae bacterium, assembly GCA_964458555.1. Lineage (GTDB taxonomy): Bacteria > Spirochaetota > Spirochaetia > DSM-27196 > SLST01 > SLST01. Next base: position 47,056 of record CAYWJH010000017.1, read on the forward strand.
ACGGTCTGAACCGGGAGTTCGCGGTCTACGCCGGCATCAACGAGACGGCGTGCACCGTCGGCCCCATGGCGCTGTCCGGCGCGCTTCACGGGCTCACCGGCGCGCTGATGATCGCGGGAACCTATCACGCGACGATCAGCGGGTTCACCGGCGGTATCGGCTGGAACGCGATCGCCGTCGCGCTCGTCGCGCGGCTGCACCCCCTGGGGGCGATCGCGTCGGCGTTCGTATTCGCCTACCTCGACGCCGGGGCAAAGGCGTCGATGCTGCACACGGAATTCACCTTCGAGCTCGGCACGATCATCCAGGCGGTCATCCTCATGCTCGTGACCGCGTCGTTCGTGCTCCGGCGGCACAGACGGCGCGACGCCGACGTGGCTGCCGACGTCCACGACGGAGGCGAACCGTGATCGCGAACGCGTCCGAGCTCATGGTGCCGATCCTCCTCGCCGCGCTCGGCGGACTGCTCACCGAGCGAGCGGGCGTGCTGAACATCGGCCTCGAAGGCCTGATCCTCACCGGCGCCTTCGCCGGGATCGCCGGTGCGAGCGCCTTCGACTCGCAGCTCGCCGGGCTGCTCATCGGGGCCGCTGCCGGAGGCCTCCTCGCGGCGGTCTACAGCGTTGCGTGTCTCGAGCTGCGCGCGAACATCTTCGTCGCCGGCCTCGCGACGAACCTGCTCGCCGCCGGAGCGATGCCGTACGTCTCGGCGCTCGTCTACGACACGAAGGGGGTTGTACGCCTCGCCGGCGAGCCGGGATTCGCGTCGTTGTTCGACGTGTCGATCATGGTCCCCATCGCGCTCGTTCTCGCCGGCATCGTCGCGATCGTGCTCTTCGAGACGCCGTTCGGGATCCGTCTGCGCGCGGTCGGCGGGACGCCGGCTGCGCTCGCGGCGCGCGCGCTCGACCCGAAGCGTTACCAGCGCGCGGCGATGCTGCTGTCCGGAGTGTTCGCCGGCGTCGCCGGCGCCGAGATGTCGCTGCGTCTCGGCGTGTACGTGCCGAACATCAGCGCGGGGCGCGGCTGGATCGCGCTCGTCGCGATCTTCCTCGGCGCGCGGCACCCCGTAGGCGTGGTGGGTGCGGCGGCCGTGTTTGCGCTCTTCGAGTCGTTCGCCGGCGCAGCGCAGGGGTTCACGAACATCCCCGGCACGCTGCTCCTCGGCCTGCCCTACCTCATCACGCTCGTCGCGATGGTGCTCTACTCGGCGCTCGGCAGGAAGGCGCGATCCGGCGAGTGACCGCGGCGCGAGCGAGCTGCCGGGGCCGGGTCACCGCGCGTCTTCTTCGACCGGGATGCCGGGATAGAGCGCGACCGGCGTTCCGGCCAGATCGCCGATCGCCGCGCTCACACGGTCGCCTTCGCGACTCCATCGCTCGCGCAGCTCGTCAAGCCGCCGACGAACGTAGCCAAGGTCCAGATTGCCCGGCGAGCCGGTCGCCGTCCTGCGGCCGATCACCTCGTCGACGTCGAACGACCTCGCGTCGATCGCCGCGAGGTCTGCAGCGACCGACCGGTAGGCGTCGCGGAAGCTCTCGCCGGCGGTCACCCGCTCGAGCGCGACGTCGGTCGCGAAGAGCTCGGGCGTGAACGCGGCGCGCAGGCGTCCGGGGTGGACCTCGAGCCTCCCGACGGTCAGCGACGCGACGTCGAGCATGTCGAGCGTCAGATCGATCGACCGAAGCAGCGGCTCCTTCGTCTCCTGTACGTCGCGGTTGTACGCCGACGGGAGGCTTCGGACGACGTTGCGCACGCGGTCTGCGTCGGCCGAAAGCGTTCCAGCCTTCCCGCGCAGCAGCTCGAGACCGTCCGGGTTGCGCTTCTGCGGCATGATACTCGACCCGGAGCACAGCTCGGCGGGCAGCGTGAAGTACCCGAACTCCGGAAGCGTGAAGACGATCAGGTCCGAGGCGAGACGCCCGAGCACGAGCCCGATCGCGTCGAGCGCTTCGAGCAGCGCAAGCTCGGTCTGACCGCGCGAGGAAACCGCCCAGAGTACGTTGTGGTGCACCTCCGCGAAGCCGAGCAGCCGCGCGACGAGCTCGCGGTCCAGCGGGAGCGGAACGCCGTAGCTCGCGGCCGCGCCCAGCGGCGAGCGATTCAGAAGGTCGTATGCGGTTGTGAGCATCGACTCCGCGTCGAGCAGCGCCTCCGCGTAGCTCGCCGCCCACAGGCCGACCGTCGACGGCATCGCCGGCTGCATGTGCGTGCGCCCGGGCATGGGGGTACGCTCGTGATCGCGGGCGAGCCGGTGGAGCGCGTCGATCGCG
>CAYWJH010000018.1:0-9953 GCA_964458555.1 uncultured Spirochaetaceae bacterium
GGCGAGCGTCGCGTCGACCGTCCACGGGAACCGGCCGCCCCAGTCGACCGCGATCTCGCAATCGGGGCTCAGAGCCGACCGGCGGACGATTTCGACCAGACGCTCGGGCGCCGGCTCGAGTCCGCGCAGGTCTATCACAGTCGCGTCTCGCGGAAGGAACGGTACCACCCGATCATCTTAGCGGTCGCAGTCGGGGGTGTCATGTCCCTTGCGAGTCGATCGAGCCCCCGGTATGCTGTCGGCCATGAGCGGTTCCATCCCCGAACGGCTGGCGCGTGTCGGCGTACACGTGCCCCGAATCCTGCTTCCGGCCTCGTCGGTCGACCTCTACCGCTGGGCCGTCATCGCCTGCGACCAGCACACCTCCGAGCCCGACTACTGGGAAGAGGTGACCGAGATCGCAGGAGACCGTCCGTCGACGCTGCACATGGTCTACCCGGAGGTCTACCTGGGCGAGCCCGACGTGGAGCGCCGGATCTCGAGAATCCACGAGACGATGCGCCGCTATCTTGACGAGGGCGTCTTCGACGAGCTTGACCCGGCGATGATCCTCACGGTCCGTGGGACACCCCACGTGAGCGAGCGCCGCGGGCTCATGCTCTCGATCGACCTCGATCAGTACGAGTACACACCAGGAGCTCGGAGTCTCATCCGCGCGACCGAACGCACGATCGTCGACAGGATCCCTCCGCGTGTCCGAATTCGGGAGGGAGCGCCGGTGGAGGTGCCGCACGTCATGGTCCTCGTCGACGACGCGGAGGACGAGCTCTTCGGTGGCCTGCTCGGGCGCGACCTCGACCGCCTCTACGAGACGCAGCTCATGCTCGGAGGCGGCCAGGTCAGCGGATACCGCGTCGCCGGCGACGCGCTCGAGCACGTGGCCACCACGCTCGAATCGCTGCTCGAGCGATCGTCCGGCGAGGCTCCGTTCGTGTTTGCCGTGGGAGACGGGAACCACTCGCTCGCGACGGCGAAGGCGGTCTGGGATGGCATGAAGGCCTCCGCTCCGGCCGACCACCCCGCGAGGTACGCGCTCGTCGAGGTCGTCAACCTCTACGACCCGGGGCTGCGGTTCGAGCCGATTCATCGCCTGATCCACGCCGACGATCCTGCCGCCTGGATCGACTCGCTCGCCGCGGCGCTCGGCGGTGAGGCCTCAGCATGCTCGCTTACCAGGCTCCAGCACGACCTCCAGCACGATTCGTCGGCGATCGGCTGCGTGAGCGCCGACCGCTGCGTGGTGCTGCGACTCGCCGATTCGCGCGAGCTGCCGGTCGCGGCGGTTCAGTCGTACGTCAACGACGACGAGTCGATCGATGTCGACTACATCCACGGCTGGGATACGAGCGTCCAGTTGGGAAGGAAATCTCGTTCGGCGGTCGTCATGCTGCCGGCGCTCAACCCGCATCTCCTCTATCCCACGGTGTCGAAGCGCGGTGTGCTTCCGCGGAAGGCGTTTTCGCTCGGAGAAGCGGAGGAGAAGCGCTACTACCTCGAAGCGCGCCGGATCTCCTGAGCGCCGCGGACTCGCTCGGTGCCGATGAGCACCTGCACGAAGAGCGCGAGCACGAAGGCGACGAGAGCCGCCGCGCGCGCGTAGGATCGTCTGTCGGCCTGCGGTTCGGGCCTGCGCAGGATCGTGCCGGGGCTGCGGGTCAGACCCGTACGGTGGGCATCGCCGACCCGGATGACCTCCTGATCGGGCGCGTAGTACTGAAGCCGACGCGCTTCGAGCGCGACCGCGTCGGGGCTGCGACGATAAAGCTCGGCGGTCGCGGTGAGCCGCGAGTTCAGCCGGCGGAGCTCCTCGACGTTCCGCTCGAGACGTTCGGCGTGGTGCGCGAGGCGCTCGTAGGCCGCATGGTTGTAGTCCGACACCAGAAGCGTGCCGGCGAGATAGACGACACCGGCCACGAGGAGCGCGACGCCGAGGTACGAGAGCTTCATCTCTTTTAGAAACGGCGTGAGGATGGAGGCTCTTGAGGTATTATTGACAGGAGCGACCCCTCACGATACTCTTCTAGTGTAAGATGTCAAAACCCGCCTTAGGACTGCCGATAAAGTAGTACGTGGACGTCTCAACCCAGGAGAAGGGAATGGCAGTAAGCGAGGATCGGAACCGATTGGATAGAGAAGAGCATACCCAGAACAGCGACCTCGAGCAGTACGGTGTGTGGGTAAAGGCCGGCCCCGAAGACGTCGACGAGAACGCAGCCGAGGACGAGGCATTCGCGCTTACCGACCTCGGCGACGAGGAGCTCGAAGAGGCCGAGATGGACCTTCTCGCAGGCGAAGAGGACGAGCCCGATTTCAGCGCCGACGAGGTCTCCATCGACCTCGAGGAACCCCAGGACACGATTGCCCTCGACGAGGAAGACCTCGGAGACGAGTTCGACCTCGAATCGCTCGCCCTCGACGAGGACGAGCCGCCCGCCGAAGGACCGCAGAGCGAAGAACCGCCCAGCGCAGGGGCCGAACAGCCGACCGAATCGTACGAGAGCCAACCGGAAGAGGACGAGCTCGACGACCTGCTGACGCTCGAAGAGGACGAGGTCACGCTCGACCTCGAAGAGGACACCGAGGATCTGACACCCGCAGAGCCCGACGCCGAGGAAGCGACCACCGATACCACGGTCGATCTCGACGATACGACGCTCGACCTGGGGGAACCCGAGCCGCTCGAGGCCGAGCCCGAAGAGGCCGAGTTGGATCTCGACGCCCTCGAGCTCGAACCGCTCGAAGAAGAGACCGCCGCGGAGTCGGAGACCGAAGAGGCCGAGGAGCTCGATCTCGAGTCGCTCGACGAGGAGGAACCGTCCGACGCGGCCCCACTCGAAGAATCCGGCTCTACCGAGCGCCCCGCCGAGGGCGGGATCGACATCGAGGACGAGTTGCCGGGCGATCTGGACGATCTCACGCTCGACCTCGATTCGCTCGACGTGGACTCCTACGGCGAACCGACCGAGACGAGCGAGCCCTCCGGCGAACCGGAGGTGGATCTCACCGAGGAGGCCGAACCGGTCGATCTCGAGAGCTCCGAGCTCGACCTCGAGGAAGACGAGCTCGACCTTGAATCGCTCGATCTCGGCGACGACTCGGAGATGGCAGAGATCGACCTGTCGACCCTGCCCGGCGAAGAGGCCGAGGACTTCGGTTCCATCTCCGACGAAGAGCTGCAGCAGACCCCGGAAGACGATCTCCCCGAGCTCGAGGCCGACACCGAGCTGTCGGACGAGTTGTCCGACGAGCTATCGCTCGGGACGCTCTCGGAGGACGAGCTCGCCGAAGACGAAGGCTTCGACGACCTTGCCGCGGTGGAAGAGGAGATGATCGCCGAGCCCTCTGCCGAAGAGACTGCGCCCTCACCGGCCGCCGAAACCGCGGCACCTGCCGGCGGCGAAGAGCGCTCGGTATCCCTGCTCGAGAGCATCGAGCGCGAGCTGAGCTCGATCCGCACCGAGCTGACCGACTTGAAGCAGGAGCTGTCGCACCTGCGCTCACAACCCTCGGCGCCACCTTCGACCGCCGAAGAAGAGTCTGAAGGCGAAGAGGCCGGCGGCGGCTTCTTCGAGGATGAGACCGACGAGGACGAAACCATCGCGCTCACCGGCGCCGAGCTCGACAACATCATGAGCACCGCCGAGTTCACCGAGCAGACCGGCGAGCCCACCGACTACCAGGAGGTAACCGGTCTCGAGCCCGAAGCGGAGCTCGACCTCGACCAGATCGGCGAGCCGGCGGCACGCTCCGGAGAACCACCGGTCCAGGAGATCACGCTCGAAGAGGCGCCGGAGGACCTGGGCACGATCGACCTCGAGCTCGGCGGCGAACCCGAGGATCGACAAGCCGACGCGGGAGCTCAGGAAGAGGAGCCGTTCACCGCGGCCGAATCGGAAGTCGACGCGCTCGCGAGCATGGACATTGACGCCGAACTCGCCGACATCGAAGAGCTCGACGACACGACTCCGGAGCCGGAGGTAGGCTCCGAGCCCACGGCGGCAGAGCCGCCCGAGGAGCCCGTGCTCGAGGAGGAGCTCGCCGAAGACGAGACGCTCATTCTCGACGCCGAACCGCTCGACGAGGAGCCGTTTCCCGACGAGAGGCAGTTCCCCGCCGAGGAGCCGAGCGTCGCCGAAGAGCCGCGTCGCGACCTCAATGAGGCGGAAGCCGCGCTCGCGCAGGCCGGCGACACGCCGATCCCCGAGAACCTCAAGGGCGAGCTGCGAAGCGTGCTAAACTACATGGACAAGCTGCTCGACTCGCTCCCCGAAGAGAAGATCCAGGAGTTCGCGGCGAGCGATCACTTCAAGGTCTACAAGCGACTCTTCGAAGAGTTGGGACTGGAGCAGTAATGGGACTCATGAGCCGAGCGCTGAACACCGCGCATCCGGACGCAGGCGGCCTGCTCAAGCGGGCGCGTGCGTTGCGGTCGCGCGTCACCGCCGACCTCTCGACGGACCGACCGCCGGCCGCCACAGCGGAAAAAAAAAAGCCCTCGAAGCCGTACTCGCCTCGCCGGAGCTCCGACCGGAGGCGGCGACGCGCGCAGTTCTTCAGCGTCTCCCGTCGCTGCCTGACGGCATAGAGCTCCCGGCGCACCTGTTCGAGTCGCTCGTCACGCACCTCGACCTCCGCCGCGCGGCGCTCCTTCTCCCGGACTACGACGAAGACATCTTTGTCCCCTGGGCCTCCACGGGACTCGACGCGACCTCGCTCCACCGGCTTCGCATTCCAGCGACCGATCTCGAGTCTGCCGTCGCCGCGAGCGATGCGGGCATTCTCTGGGCCGGCGAAACCTCGCGCGAGTTTGCCCCCTATTTTTCGCGGCGGGAAGGATCGTTACTCGAGAATCTGCTCGTCTTCCCCTTCGTCAAGGACGGGACCCTCGAAGCGGTGCTGCTCGTCACCGACACGCCCTACTTCGACGGATATATCGAGCATCTGCGCATCATTCTCGCCGCCGTCGGCGAGCCGGCGACCGACGCGATGCAGTCGCAGCGGCTCGTCCGGGCTCGAACGATGCGGCAATCGATCGTGTTCAAGCCGTCGGAAATCGACGTCGTCACCGAACGGATCGCCGCGCGCGCCGACGACGGCCTCGGGCTCCTCGTCGTCCAACTCGCCGACGTCGTTTCGCAGGTTGCGACGGCCAACGATTTCATCGACCCCTTCCGCGTCTGGCAGGACGTTCTCCGAGCCACCGCGGCGCTTTTCGCGACCAGCGCGACGGTCTGCGACGGAGACGACCACCGAGCTCTGCTGTTGCTCCACGGACGTACCGACGACGACCTGGAGCTCATCGTCCAGCACGTCGCCGCCTCGCTCGCCGGACTGATGCCGGAGATCAGCGCCGCGCCGGTGCTGCGCTACGACTCGAGACGCTATCCGGAGGACGGGAGCGATCTGGGCGCGCTCGTCCACGCGCTCCTGTGAACGATCTGCGCTTCGTCGAAACGAAGACCGGCGCGATTACCGTGTCCCTGAACGGCCGGCACCTCCATTCACGCTTTGACCCCGTTCGCGAGGCCGAACGCTTCGTCGCAGATCTCGAGCGCGAGCGGCCCCGCCTCGCCGTCGTCGTGGGGCCCGGGCTCGGATACGCATTCGAGGCGATTCGCAGGCTCGCTCCCGGCACGCGTACGCTCGGTCTGACCCTCTGCGACGGCCTCGAATCCCGGATCGTCGCGCGTGCCGACGCCACCTGGCGGCACGACCGCGAGTCGATCGACCGGTTCCTCGAGCGCGAGGTCTCGGATCTTGACACGGCTTCGATCGCGATCGTCGAGTGGCCGCCTGTCGTCGAATCTGCACCGCGCGTTGCGCGCGAGGTGGCGCACGCGCTGTCGGCACACGTGCACCGGGCGCAGGCGAGCCTCGTCACACGCGGCGCGTTCGGCCGACGCTGGTATCGAAATCGCCTTCACAACTACCTGAACGTCGCCCCCTTCGCGCCGACTCCTTCCCCCCGGCGGATCGCGGCTGTCGTGATCGCCGGCGCCGGCCCCGGCCTCGAGCGCGCGCTTCCGTTGATCCACGCCGCACGCGAACGGGTGGAGCTCTGGGCCACGTCGTCGGCGTTGACCGCGCTGTCGCACGCGGGGATCGGCCCGGATCTGGTCGTAGCGACCGACACCGCGCTCTACGGGTGGGAACACCTGCGACCGTTGGTGGCGAGACCGAGCAGTGCGGTCCCTGTCGCGGCTCCGCTCGCAGCCACGCGCGGTCTTTCGGCGTGTCCGCGGGTCGCTCCTCTCAGCGAGAACGACCCCGAAGACGACGCGCTCCTCGCGCCCGACCGCCACGGGATACCGATCGTCCCGCCTCAGGGCACGGTGACCACGACCGCGTGCGGGCTCGCGCGCCGTCTGACCACCGCGCCGATCGTAGTCGCGGGCGCCGACTTCGCCTGGCTCGCCGGAAGGTCGCACGTCAGGCCGCACCTCTCGCACACCTACCGCGCCTGCGAGTCCACCCGAACCGCGCCGGAGACGACGGGCGTCTACCGCGCAGTCCACGCGCACACCGACCTTGGCGCCGGGTGGACGAGCGACCGCACGCTCGCGACGTACGCCCGCTGGTTCACCGCAAACGCCCCCGAACGGTACGACCCGCTCACGGTGCTCGCGCCCTCTCCCGCGCTCGCTGGGCTGCCTACGGCAGACGAGACCACGCTTGCCGCCCTCCCCTCCCGGCACCCGGGGATCGACTGGCAGCCGCTCGATTGGCCCGATCACGACACCCGCCGCCACACGGTGTCGCGACGCCTTAGCGAGCTGCGCAGGCTCGTCCGCGAGTCGAAGCCACCGCAGGCCCCGCATCGGTTCGCGTTCGAGCACGCCGCGCTCGCCCACCTCGCCGTTTCGCTCGCCCTCCCGGAGCTCCTGCGATGGTACAAGCCGGTCGCCGACAGCGACGCGACCGCGCAACGGCGAGCGTGGCAGACCCTGCGCGCGGCGCTCCTCGCGGAGATCGCGTCGCTCGAGGAGACGTTCGCGTGACCCTGCTCGACGCCAACCTCGCCGCGCTTCCCCACGACCTCGCCCGTGCGATCGAGGCGGCCGCACGGCGCCCCGACGAGGTAGTCGTCGCGGCTCGAGACGGGTCGCAGGTCAACGGCCTCGCCCGCCCTCGCCGCCCGGCGCTCTTTCACTCCGGGTACGCACCCCTGCGCGAAGCCGAACGCCTTGCAGACACCGCCGGCGACGCCGGGTTCGTCGTCGTGCTGGGAATGGGAGCGTGCCATCACATTCGCGCGATCGCCTTGCGAAGTCGCCGGGTCCTCGTCGTCGAGCCCGACCTGCGGCTCGTGAGGTCGGCGCTCGCGCGCGACGACCTCACCGAGCTGCTGCGCAGTCGTTCGGTCGCGCTCGCGGATCCGGACAGCCTCGAGCGCGACGTCTCGACGCGCTACCTCGCTCCGGTCGACGGCGACCTGGCCGTGGTCGAGCTGCCCGGGCGCGTATCCGCCGAGCCCGACGCCTTCGATCCCTACCGCCGCGCGCTCGGGCGAATCTCCGAGCGACTTCGGACCGACCTGGCCGTCCAGGCACGCTTCGGACTTCGGTGGATGCGGAACACGATCTTGAACATCCCCGCCGCGCACGCGCGCACGCTTCCCTCGTGGAGCGGGGAGGTGAACGTCGCCGCCGCCGGCCCCTCGCTCGCCGACGCGCTCCCCGACCTCGCCGCGGACGCCTCGACTCCGCTCGTGGCGGTCGACACGGCGTTGCCCGTGATGCTCGCACACCGCCTCCGGCCCGACCTCGTGGTCTCCATCGACTGCCAGGCGGCTACCTACCACCACTATCTTACCGCCGGCTTCCCCGACGTGCCGGTGGCGGCCGAGCTCTCCATGCTCCCTTCGCTCTTCGCCGGCCTCTCCGTACGCCACCCGGTGAGAAGCGACCACCCGCTGCACACGCTCATCTGCGCGCTCGGGCTCGACGCGCCGTACCTCGACGCCCGCGGCGGCAACGTTACCCAGGCAGCCGTTGACCTCGCAGCGCGGCTCGGCGCGCGGAAGATCAGAGTGTTCGGCGCCGATTTCTCCTACCCCGACGGAGAAACCTACCCGAGGGGAAGCTACGTCCACCGTCTCTTCGCAGCGTCGGCCTCACGGCTCGCGCCGCTCGCCGGTCGCCACTACGGCTTCCTGGTCGACCGGCCCGGCGTGCAACGCGACCGCGACGAGCCCGCCCGATGGGTGCAGCCGCTGCTGTCTGCCTACGCGGAGCGTTTCGGTGACTTCGCCGCCGGACTGTCGGTCGGCATCACCCGCGTTCGCGGCCGAGGTCTGGCACTCGGCGTTCCGGCCGCGGGTACTGCGGAGGCACGCCCCGACCGGGCTGGGGTTCCCGAGGCCGTCGGCGGGCGCGCGCCCGGGGTACGTCCGCGAACGGTCCTCGAGCGGCTCCGCGAGACGATGCACGCGGTATCGGCGCCGTCGCGCTTTACGCAGGCGTTGGAATCACCGGAGGGTCGGCCGCTCGAGTCCGCCCTCGCCGCTCGGGCGTTGCTCCCGGCGCTGACGCACCTGCGCGCGGACGGCGCAGCGGTGTCGTTTGACGAGCTGCTCGCGCGCGCGCACGAACGACTCAACGCCTATGTCGTCGCGGCGCTCGAGCGCTGCGACGCCGAATAGCAGATACCCACATACCCCACGAACGACGAGTCGGGGCGCACGTCGTAGCTCTGACCGTACTCGACGACCGTGCCGTTCGTAGCGCCCTGCGCGCGCGCAAAGGCGATCGCTGCCGCCGCCGCGCCCGAGCTGCACGCCGCCGATTGTTCGTTCCCGAGCTCGATGGTACGCCCGGCGTCGAGCGAGGCCATCGCGGTGATGATCGCCCCGTCGTTCACCGTACGCGCCCACTCGACGGCCTCGCGCCCGACACCGACGGGGGTGAATCCGTATGCCGGCCCGTAATGCGTGAGATCGGTCGAGCCGACGACGCAGATCGTTCGGCCGCTACGAGCGGCGTACTCGGCGATGGTGGAACCCGCGGTCTGCGCGAGGTCGCTCGGAGGGCAGCGAAGATAGAGCACCTGCGCGCGCGGAAAGAGCGCGGCCACGAGCGGCAGTTGTACCTCGACGGTGTTATCGGGCGTCGTATCGTCGGCGCACGAGAGACGCTCGCGCAGCTGCCGAGCGAGATCCCTGTCGGCCTCGAGCGCTCCGAGCGGCGTCTCGTAGGCGTCCTCGGGCGCGATTCTGACGCGGTCGCCCGGCCGCAGATGGCCGCCGGCCACGACGACGGTATCGGCGTCCTCGCGCAGGCCTCGCAGGGCGAGATACGCGATGCGGCCGGAGAAAGCCCATCCTGCGTGCGGCACCACGGCGGCGGCGCAGTCGGTGGGCGCCGGCGGCGCGTCGTGTTCCCACCGTTCGCACTGCGTACGGATACCGTCCGCCGTCGCGGGATACCAGCCTGAAGGAAGCGCGCGATGACGTACCATACGATCACCTTACTACCGGGTCGCAAGCGCCGACAACCGAAAACCGCTGCACAGGAAGCCTGAATTCGCCTATACTTCACCCATGATCCGCCGGTTCGGCCTGCTCTACACCGTCTTCAGCGTCCTCGTACTGGTCGTGCTCGTCGTCCTCGTCCTCGGGCGGCTTACCAATGCGCGAAACACAAACCTGAGCGAGGCGGAGGCGAGTTTCGGCAGGCTTCGGTCTCAGCTCGCCGAGCGAAGCGAGGCCGACGCTCCGGCGACCGAGATGCTGCGCGAGTACGCGTCGATCGTGCCCACCGTCCGCGCGGTCGTCCTCTTCGACCCTGAACGCGGCCTGCGCTACGTCTGGACGGCCGACGCCGATCTGCTCACGGTCCCGGGAAGCGATTTCGCCGGCTTCCGCGGCTTTCCCGAGTATCGACTCAACGACGTCAGTCAGGTCCGCCTGCGGGACCAGATCGCCCTCGACGACGGCTCCCGGTTCTACCTCGACG
>CAYWJH010000018.1:10053-36160 GCA_964458555.1 uncultured Spirochaetaceae bacterium
CCTCGACGACGGCTCCCGGTTCTACCTCGACGCGGTCTACCGCGTCCTCAGCTTCACCGACGCCTACCCTGCGCTTCGCGACAGCCTCGTATCGCTGCTCGTGTTCGCGTTTCTGACGGTCCTTGTCGCGCTCGCCCTCGGGCGCGCCGACGGTGCACCATCGCGCACACGCGCCGCGAGCGCTCCCGCGTATCCGACCGGCGCCCCGGTCGAAGCGCCGGTGCCCGAAGCATCAGCGCCTGAGCCGGAATACGCGCCGCCGGACTCGAACGCGGTCGTAGCCCCCGAGACCCACGACCGGCCCCCGGAACCCGATTGGGATCACTCGTACGAGGAGATTTCGGTCGAGGAGATCGCGACCGAACCGGGCGATCCGGGAACGCTGTTCAACCCGGTCACCGGGCTTTCGCACCGGGACCACCTCGAACGCCGCCTCGGGCTCGAGCTCGAGCGCTCGGCGTACAACGACCAGGACCTTACCTGTCTCATCGTACGGTTCCCCGGCCTGACCGGCGACGCGGCGTACGTCGAGGGTGCGAAACAGGTTCTCGGGACCTTCCAGTTCGAGGATCTCTGCTTCGAGTACGACCCGACTTCCTACTGCGTCGTCCTGCCGAACACCGAGCTCCCGCAGGGGCTGCGCCAGGCCGAGTCGTTTCGCAAGCGCCACCCCGACTCGATCATCGGGCTGAGCGCGCGAAACGGTCGACTCGTCGAGGCGCATCGGGTCCTCACCGAGGCCGAGCGCAGCCTCGACCACGCCGCGAACGAACCCGGCGGCATCGTCGGATTCCGCCCCGACCCGCGGAAGTACCGTCAGTTCGTCACCCAGCACCTCGCCGGCGAGGAGTGATTACGCTCCTCCGCTGACCGACTCGAACGACGGCGCGACGCGCCGCACCGTGGCCGGGTCGAGCGTATAGGTGAGCCCTTCGTAGGCCTCGCCGGGCAGCGCCGGCCCCCTCGGGCGGGCGACGAGAAAGCCTCCCTCGTCGCGAATCTCGACGGCAAACGACCGACCGTCGGCGAGGTCGAAGGAGACCCGCGCCACGACCGGCAACGAGGCCCACGCATCCCCGCCGTAGAAGCCCGAGCCCACGAGGTCGACGACGGTTCGCGCGAGCGACGCGGCGACCTCCTCGTCCGCCGTTCCTCCCGCGACATCGGGTCTCGTGCTCGCGGCGAGGATTCCCCAGCGCTCCCCATTCTCGCGCGGTCGGCGTACGAGCTCGTAGTCATCTGCCACCGTCACGACCGACAGCCGCACGACCTCCTGCGGCCGCGCGCTCTCGGGAAACAGCCTCAGAAACGCGTAGTAGACCGCTCCCCGATCGAGATGGAAATCGAGCGCGGTGCGCGCGAGCCATACCGTCTCGCGTCCGGCGCGCCTGAGGTAGATCGCGCCCGGCACCTCGTCGCCAAAGACGAGTCGCGATTCGCCGCCGCCGTGCACGACCGCGAGCGTCCGTCCACGCGCCTCGTCGACGCCGAACTCGTCGTGCAGCCGCGGGTCGTCGGTGACGCGACGGACGATCCGCGCGCGGCCGAGCTCGTCTACGAGCTCGTCGACCCGATCCTCCCGCGCGGGATAGGCTCGGGCGTCAACGACGACGTCCCACCCCGCCACCGTGCGTTCGAGCGCGAAGCCCGGGGTTTCGAAGGAGACCCGGCCGACGTCCGGGAGCCCGCCCGCGATCAGAGGCTCATCGAGCGGTTCGTGCTCCCGTCCCGCGATCGCGCCGACCACGAGAGCCGCCGCGAGCAACGCGTTCGCCGACACGAGCACGACGACCCGCCTTCGATGGGTCACGACCCCTCCCCGGTGCGCCCGCGACGCCTTCTGCGTCCGAGCCGCACCGCCCCCACGAGCACGACGGCACCCGGGACGAGCACGAGGTTCACCGCTCGGGCGGTGAACCTGACGGTGCGCGCGCGCGCCGGCTCGGCGACCGCGTCGAGCGACAGATCGCGCTGCGCGCGGGTACGAACCTCGAGGAGCCCCTCGTCGCTCCCGAGCCAGTCGACGAGGTTACGCACAAATCCGATGTTGTGCGCGCTGCCGGTGGCCTGCACGAGCGCGTCGCGAAGGAAGTCGGAGTCAGAGACTACCGCGAGCCGTCCGTCACGCTCGTCGTCTGAGGTCCACACCGCGACGACGCCGTACTGACCCCGCGTCGCATCGGCGTCCCGACGGAGGTCCGCCTCGCGCCCCGGGTCGAGCACGAAGGGCTCGCGCATGAGCCACGCCCCCGGCGTCGACGCCGCGATGATCCGTGCCTCCGAGTCATCGCGCACCGCGACCCAGGCGGGCCAGTGGAGATCGAGCCCGGGAAACCGAGCCGTGACCGGGTGCGTCGCGCTGGTGTACTGCTCGAGCACCGCGACCCAGTGCGGGTACGCGTACGTGCGCACGACCCGCTGCGCGGCCCCCTCGGATACTTCCTCCACCGTGATGCGGTTGTTACTCTCGTCGAGCAGGAGCTCTGCGCCGGGCACGATCCCCCGCTCGCGAAGCAGCCGGTAGATCGGGGCGGTTTCGATCCGCTCCGCACCGAGCGAGCCCTCCGCATCGACCTCCACGCGCTCGAACGCGACGAGGACCGCTCCTCCCCGAAAGAGGTAATCCTCCAGCGCCGCCGCCTCACCGGTCGACAGGCGTTGGGCGTCGGTAACGACGACCGCCTCGGTCGTGTCGGCGATCGCCTCGCCGGGTGCGCGCGAGCTCACGTCAAAGCCGCGCGCGAGCTCGCTTGCCACGAAGCGATAGGATTCCTCGAGGCGCTCAAAGCGGTTTCCGAGCACGAATACCACGTCGCGCGGGTCGTCGCGTAGAAGATTGGAAACCGCCCCCGTGAGCTCGTACTCGAGCGTCGCGGTGCTGAAGACGAACGGCAGCGACTCTCGGCGGCCGAGGTACTCGAGGACGATCCCGCTGTACACGACCGCGACGCTCTGCTCGCCGTCGTCGCTCGTCTGCAGCTGCTGCGGAACCACACCGAGCGCCTCCACGCGCCCCTCGTCGTCCAGCTCGCCGGGATCGACCATACGGACGCGGATCGCTCCTCCGCCTGTGGCCTCGTACTCGCGCAGCAGATCGATGATCTCGCGAGGCTGCGGATAGCGTTCGCGCAACCGCCCGGACACGTAGTAGGCGATCGTCAGCTCGTGCTCGAGGCCGGCCACGACCTCCTCCGTCGTCTCGGATATCGTGTGAATCCGGTTCTCGGTGAGGTCGATCCGCGCGAACGTGGCGAGGCTGTTCGCGACCAGCAGCACCAACAGCAGCCCGCCGAGCAGGCTCGTCGCCAGGAAGCGGCGCGCGATCGGCCTCATCTCAGCTTCCTCAGAACGATGGCGCGCGTCGTCAGGAAGAGCGAGACCGCGGCGAGCAGCACGAAGTAGGCTGCATCGCGCGTGTCGAGCACGCCACGATTGAAGCTGCGCAAGCGCTCGTCGATCGAGAGATACGCGAGCACCGACGCGAGCCAGGAGGGAAGCTCCACTACGGCGTTCACGCTGCCGGCGAGGACGAGCGCGAGGAGGATGCAGGCGGTCACGACGAACGCCGACACCTGGTTCCTCGAAAGCGCCGAACCGAGCTGCCCGACCCCAGCCGCGGCCGCGGCGAGCAGAAACAGGCCCACGTACTGACCGATGATCTCGCCGCGCTCGAAGTCGCCAAGCGGCGCGACCGTGAGCGGCACGAAGGCAGTCAGCCCCACGGCAATCCACAGCACGGAGACCGAGGCGACGTACTTCCCCCCAACGAGCGCGGCTTCGCCGAGCGGCTCGGCGAGGAGAACCTCGTCGGTACCCGCGCGACGCTCTTCAGCCCACGTGCGCATCGTGAGCGCCGGCACCAGGACGACAAGAACGACCGGCATGATCCCGAAGTAGCTCCTCAGCGCCGCGATGTTCGCGGCGAAGAAGTCGTTGATCACGAAGAGCCACGTGGAGGTGAATACGAGGAAACCGGCGATCACGACGTAGGCGACCGGAGAATTGAAGTAGCCCCGCAGCTCACGCCGCGCGAGAGCGAGCATTCCGATCACCTCTCCCCCCCGGCGGTGAGCCGACCGAACAGATCCTCGAGCGAGTAGCGCTCCGGTACGAGGCTGCGAATACGCAGCGATCGGGCAACGGCCCAGTCGAACACCGCCTCTGCGTTGCAGCCTTCGGCCAGCGCGATGCGCACGAGCGAACCACCCGACGACCCCCGTCCACCCCCAGCGGGTCGCTCACGATCGACGTCGATCGTCTCGCCGAGCTCGGCGAGCTCGGCGCGCGCCCTCGCCGACAGCCGCGAAGCAAACGCCACCGTCACGACGGTCCGGCCGGCGAGCCCGCGCGCGATCTCATCGGCGGTGCCGGAGGCGACGAGGCGTCCCTCGTCGAGAATCAGCACGCGATCGCATACCGCCTCGACCTCGCGCAGCACGTGCGTCGAAAGGAGGACCGCACGATCCCGCACGAGGTCGCGCACGACGCCGCGGAACTCGACGATCTGGTTCGGGTCGAGTCCGCTCGTCGGCTCGTCGAGGACGACGACTTCCGGCTCGTGCACGAGCGCCTGCGCGAGCGCCACCCGCTGCCGGTACCCCTTGGAAAGCTCTGAGATGGGCCGGCGGAACACCCCCCCGAGCGAGGCGAGCTCGACCACGCGCTCGCGAGCCGTGCGGCCCGCCCGCCCCGCGATACCGCGAACGCCGCAGGCGAACTCGAGGTACTCGGCGACGGTGAGGTCGGCGTACGCCGGCGCGTCCTCGGGCAGGTATCCGAGCCGCCGCTTCGCGCCGGAGGGGTCCTCCTCCACGTCGATCCCGCAGACGCGCGCGCTGCCTCCGTGCGGGTAATGATAGCCGGTGAGTACCTTCATGATCGTCGTCTTCCCGGCGCCGTTCGGGCCGAGCAACCCGACGGCCTCCCCGGGGCGTACGGCGAAACTCACGCGGTCGACGGCGACAAGCGGTCCGTATCTCCGCGACAGCTCGTTCACCTCGATCACTCGGTCTCCTCGTCCTCGTACGGTATTGGAATCGTCTGCCGATCGCGGGTGAGGAAGGTGTCCGGGAAGATCTCGCGCGCCTCGCCGAGCAGGCGCTCGAGATCTCGCTCGGTGTAGCGCGGGCTGTAGTGAATCAGCCCCATGCGCCCGATTCCGCCGGCCTCCGCGGCGATCTGCGCGGCCTCGCGGGCGGTCATGTGGCGTTTGCTGTGCGCGGTCTCGCGCAACTCGTGCTCGAACATCCCCTCGCTGACGTAGAGGTCCGACTCGGCAACCTCGCGCGAGATGGCAGGCAGGGGCAGCGTGTCGGTGACGTAGCTGAACTTGCGACCGCGTCGCGGCGAACCCATGACGTCGCGCGGCTCGATCGTACGACCGTCGTCGAGCGTGACCGTCTCGCCTGCCTGCAGGCGCCCCCAGACGGGCCCGCGCGGAACCGAGAGCTCCTGCGCCCGCTGCGGGTGGAAGAGCCCGGGCCTCGGGTCTTCTTCGAAAACGTACCCTACGCACGGCCGCGAGTGAGAGAGCGGAATCGAACGGACGCAGAAGCCGTCGCCCTGGTAGACCACCTGCTTGCTCCGCGGGTCCGCGATCTCCTTCACGACGATCTCGTAGTTGATGTACATCTCGAGCACGTCGCGGCTCGCCTCGATGAACTGCCCGATCCGCGGCGGGCCGATCACGTAGAGCGGGTCGTCGCGCTCGACCTGGCTGGAGAGCATGAGCATCCCCGGCAGCCCGGTCACGTGATCGGCGTGAGTGTGCGAGACGAATATCGCGCTGATCTTCTTCCACCGCAGGTTCAGCCGGCGCATGCTGACCTGGGTACCTTCCCCGCAGTCGAAGAGGAAGAGCTCGCCCTCGCGGCGGAGCAGGACCGACGTCAGGTGCCTCGACGGCAGCGGCATCGTACCGCCCGACCCGAGGACGAAAGCCTCCATGTTCATCGCGTCACAGGTACCGGTTCAGAATGCCTTCGAGCATCTCCTGGCGGCCCGACGAGTTCGTGATGATCGAGTTCTCGAGCGCGTACTGCTCGAGCTCCTTGAACCCGACCTGCCCGTCCACGATCTTCCTGCCGATGCCGGACGAGTAGCTGGAGTAGCGGTTCGCGACGAACTCCTCGATCTCACCGCTCTCGCGCAACGCGTGCGCCGCCTTCAACCCGCGCGCGTACGCGTCCATGCCGGCGATATGGCCCATGAAGATGTCCGACGGCTCGAACGAACCGCGTCGCAGGTGCGCGTCGAAGTTCATTCCGCCGGGAGCGATCCCGCCGGCAGCGAGCACCTCGTACATCGCGAGCATCGCCTCGGTCGGATCGGTCGGCATCTGGTCGGTATCCCAGCCGAGCAGGTAGTCGCCCTGGTTCACGTCCATGCTTCCGAGCATCTTGTTTACCCGGGCGTAGCGCAGCTCGTGCGCGAACGTGTGCCCGGCGAGCACGGCGTGGTTCTGCTCGACGTTCATCTTGAAGTGATCGACGAGGTCGTACTTCTGGAGGAACGCGTGGCACGCGGCCACGTCGCTGTCGTACTGATGCTTCGTCGGCTCCATGGGCTTGGGTTCGATCAGGAACTGGCCGTTGAAGCCGATCTCCTTCGCGTAGTCGACGGCCATCTGCATGAATCGGCCCATGTTGTCGAGCTCGAGCCCCATGTCGGTGTTGAGAAGCGTCTCGTAGCCCTCACGGCCGCCCCAGAAGACGTAGTTCGTGCCGCCGAGGTACTGGGTCACCTCGATCGCCTTCTTCACCTGCGCGGCCGAGTACGCGAACACGTCGGCGTTGCAGCTCGTCGACGCGCCGTGCACGAACCGCGGATTCGTGAACAGGCACGCGGTCCCCCACAGCAGCGAGATGTTCGAGTTGTCGACGAGCTTCTTCGTATGCTCGACGATCTCGTCCAGGTTCTTGTTGGTCTCGACGAGCGTCTCGCCCTCGGGGGCGATATCGCGGTCGTGGAAGCAGAAGTACCGCACGCCGAGCTTTTCGAGGATTTCGAACAGCGCGTCCATCCGCGCCTTCGCCTGATCCATCGGGTCGGTGATCTCGTCCCACGGCCTGATCGCGGTCCCGACGCCGAAGGGGTCGGCCATCCGTCCGTTCATCGTGTGCCAGTACGCGATGGAGAACGGAAGATGCTCGCGCATCGTGCGGTCGCCCACGCGTTCGTCCGCGTTGAAGTACTTGAACGCGAGCGGATTCTTCGAGTTTGGCCCTTCGTAGGGGATCTTGGGGATGTCGGGGAAGTGGTTCACTGATGCCCTCCTGATTCTCCTCACATCTTAGCGAATGAGCTTTGAGCTGTCATCCTGCCGCGTCGCGGCTACGGCTCGACGTCGGCCTCGTAGTCCACTCCCTCGACGCCGAACCCGTGGATCCTGAGAAACTCGTCGCGATACGCCTCGAGGTCGGTCAGCTCGCCGAGGCTCTCCTCGTCGACGGTGTCGAAGATCTCGCGCACGCGCTTCTGCACGTCGTCGCGCATCTCCCAGTCGTCGATCCGGATCCTCCCCTCCTCGTCCACCGGAACGGTGTCACCGGCGTAGAGCCGCTCGACGAAGAGCCGGTAGATCTGCTCGATCGGGCCTTCGTGCAGCCCCTTTTCCTTCATGACGCGGAAGAGGATGACCCCGTACAGCGGCACCACCGGGATCACCGAGCTCGCCCGCGTAACCACCGCCTTGTTCACCGAGACGAACGCCGATCCGGCGATCCCGGCGAGCTTCGCGTTCAGCCCCTGCGACGTTGCCTCGAGGTGCTCCTTCGCCTTGCCGATCGACCCCTCGCGGTACACGCGCGCGATCAGCTCCGGGCCGATGTAGCTGTACGCGACGGTCTTCACGCCGTCGGCGAGCAGTCCCTCCTCGACCAGCCGGTCGATCCACAGCTCCCAGTCCTCGCCGCCCATGACCTTGACGGTCGCGTGGATCTCCTCCTCCGTCGCCGGCTCGGCGGTCACGGTCTTGAACTCGCCGGTCATCGTGTCGATCGTACGCGCGGTGAACGGCTCGCCCACCGGCTTCAGCACCGATCGGTACGTCTCGCCCGACTTGGGGTCGGTTCGCATGGGCGCGGCGAGACTGTAGATAACGAGATCCACGTCGCCGTCCCACTTCTCGCGGATGAGGCTCACCGTCTCGTCCTTGATCTCGTCGCTGAACGCGTCGCCGTAGATTGTGGCGACGTCGAGGTCGTCGTCCATCGCGCGTTCTTCAAAGAACTCGGTGTTGTACCACCCCACCGTCGCGGTTCGCTTCCCGGAGGCCGGCCGCTCGAAGGCGACGTTGATCGTCGACGCGCCGCACCCGTACGCGCAGACGATCCGCGAGGCAAAGCCGTAGCCGGCCGAACCGCCAATCACGAGCACGCGCTTCGGGCCGTCGATCCGGTCCCGGCTCTTCACGTAGTCGATCTGCTTCTGCGCCTCGACCGCGAGCCCCTCCGGGTGCGCGTTCATGCAGATATTGTTCCGTATCATCGGCTTGATAATCATGATGTCCTCCGCAGATATTGAGCGGAATGCTACTCGAACCACTATCTTTCGACAAGGCGCATTGACCGCCGGCGCGAGACCGGGTAGCGTATCGCGATGACCATTCCCGTCCGCCAGTGGGCCACGCTATCGGATCACGAGCGCTCGCGGGTTCTCTCGCGCTCCGAGCAGAACGTCGACGAGCTGCTGCCGGTGGCGCAGCAGATCATCGACTCGGTGTCGCAGCGCGGCGATGAGGCCGTGAGAGAACACAGCGCCCGGCTCGACGGCGCCCCCGCCGACCTCGCCATCGTCGTTCCCGACGAAGCCTTCGACAACGCCGAACGATCGCTTTCCGCTGAGGTGCGCGAGGCGCTCGACTTCGCGATCGAGAACGTGCGCGCCGTCCACCGCCGCCAGCTCCCGCACGACCTCGAGCTCACGCAGGTGCGCCCGGGCCTGCTCGCCGGCGAGCGCACGACACCGATCGATTCGGTGGGCCTCTACGTCCCGAGAGGCCGCGGCAGCTTCCCGTCCATGCTCTACATGCTCGCCGTACCGGCGAGCCTCGCCGGCGTGCCGCGCATCGCGGTCGCCACCCCGCCGGACGCCGCCGGCGATGTGGACGCCGCCTGCCTCTACGCGGCGCGCCGCTGCGGCGTGGATGTCGTCTACCGCGTGGGGGGCGTTCAGGCGATCGCGGCGCTCGCGCTTGGGACGCAGAGCGTCGAACCGGTCGCCAAGATCGTCGGACCGGGTAGCGCGTACGTCGCGGCGGCGAAGCGGCTGCTGCGCGACCGCGTAGACGTGGGCCTTCCCGCCGGCCCCTCCGAGTCGATCATCCTCGCCGACGCTACCGCCGACGCCGAGCGCGTCGCGGTCGACCTGCTGATCGAAGCCGAGCACGGATCGGACTCGCAGGCGCTGCTCGTCACCCCGGCGGCCGAGCTCGCGCACGAGGTCGCGCGGCTCGCCGGGGCGCACATCGAAGCTACCCCGGAGCCTCGCGCGGGATTCCTGCGCGAGGTCTTCGCCGGCTACGGCGGGGTGATCGTGACCGCGTCGATCGACGAGGCGGTCGACGTGGTGAACGCCTTCGCGCCGGAACACCTGCAGATCCGCACCGCCGCGCCGTGGGAGACCGCGAGCCTCGTGCGCAACGCGGGCGAGATCCTCGTCGGCGCGCACTCCGCGTTCAGCCTCGCGAACTACGCGGCCGGAGCGAACGCGGTGCTTCCCACGGGAGGCTTCGCGCGAACCTGGTCGGGCGTGTCGGTCGCGGACTTCGCCAAGCGCACGAGCGTCGTCGAGGTCTCACCGGGCGCCTACGACGAGATCGCCCGACACGTCGCGGTGCTCGCCGAGTACGAGGGTTTCCACTGGCACGCCCGCGCGGTACGCGATCGCCCCGGCAAAACCGCGCCGTGACGGTGACGAGCGTCCGACCGGATGCGCGCGAGGTTCCGGCGTGATCTCCACCGTCGAGGAGGGCTACCGTTGGTTCGAGTCCTTCCTCGCGATCGATCGCGGTGGCTACCGCCCCCGCGCGCACCGACTGCAGCGAATGCGCCGCCTGCTCGCGCGCTACGCAGCGCCGCACCGGGCGACTCCGGTGATCCACGTCGCCGGTTCGAAGGGCAAGGGTTCCACCGCGACCTTCGTCGCCGCGGTGCTCCACGAGGCGGGCATGAGGTGCGGCGTCTATTCCTCGCCGCACGTGGAGAGCTACCGCGAGCGCGTCCGCGTGCTCGACGGCAGCCTCACCGACGACGTCGCGCTCTCGCTCTTTCGTCGAATCGAGCGTGACGTCGACGCCGAACGCGCGCGTCTCGCTCCCGCCGAGCTGCCCACGACGTTCGAGCTGCTCACGCTCTTCGGGTTCCTCGCGTTTCGCAGGACCGCCTGCGACGTCGCGGTCGTCGAGGTCGGCATCGGCGGGCGAACCGACGCGACCAACGTGGTCGACCCGCTCGCCTCGGTCGTCACGCCCATCGAGCTCGAGCATACCGAGTACCTCGGTACGACGCTGCGCGAGATCGCCGGCGAGAAGGGAGGCGTGATCAAGGCCGGCGCTCCGGTCTTTCTCGGTCGCCAGCAGCCTGAGGCCGAGGCGACGCTTCGCAGCATCGCCCGACTGCGGGGAGCGCAGGTCGTCTCGCTCGTGGAGACGGTCTCGAGACTCGACGCCGCGCTCGACGGCGGGCGAACGCGCGTCGACCTCGAGCTGCCCCCGGGGCGCGTCATCGGCGCACACCTGCGGCTCGCCGGTTCGGTCCAGGCCGACAACGCGGCGCTCGCCGCGCTCGTTGTCACGAGCCTCTACCCGTCGATCCCGGACGACACGGTCGCCCGGGGGCTCGCGCGCGCGTGGATCCCGGGCCGTGCGGAGCTCGTCGGCGGTTCGCCTCGGCTCCTCCTCGACGGCGCGCATACCCCGGCGTCGATCGCGCACCTGTGCAGGACAGCCGCCGACCTGGAACCGGACCCGTCGCGGCGCACGGCGGTCTTCGGTTCGGTACGCGGCAAGGACCACGCGGCGATGCTCGCGCTGCTCGCGGCCACCTTCCCGCGGATCGTCGTTACGCGGCCCGGGAGCTTCAAGGAGAGCGACATCGACTCGCTCTACGACGCGTGCCGCGCGACGGGGGCGGCGTGCAGCGTCGCGGCGTCGGTGACCGACGCGTTCGAACGGACCTTCACGCGGCCGGAGAGCCTTATCGTTGTGTGCGGCAGTTTCTATCTTGTAGGGGAAGCCCGAACGATCCTGCGAACGCTCGACGGGCACCAGCAGACCTTCCTCGAGGCGGTGACCTGATTGTCGCTCAACTGGCGCGAAATCGATGCGGTGCTCGCCGAGCTCGACTTGCCGGGCGCCTTCGTCCAGCAGGTGATCCAGCCCGACTTCCGCAACCTCTACCTCGAGATCTTCCGACCCGGACAGCGGTTCTTCGTGCGCGTATCGCTCGAGACCGGGAAGACCCGTATCCACTCGACACCGCGCAAGCCGCGCAAGCCGCGGGTGCGGCAGCGCTTCGCGCAACTCCTGCACGCGCGGGCGAAGGGGGCGCACATCGTCGACGCCCGTCAGGTGAACGCCGACCGAATCGTGCGCATCGACCTCGAACGCGCCGGCGAGCGCACGATCCTCTGGATCCGCCTCTGGGGAGGCGCGGCGAACTGCGTCGTTACCGACGGTTCCGGTCGGATACTCGACGCCTTCTTCCGTCGCCCCGGTCGGGGCGAGGTCAGCGGGGAGCGCTTCTTCGTAGAAGACGCCGACGTCGAGCCGGCGAGCGACCCGAGGCTCGATTCGTTCACCCCGCGCTGGAAGCACGACGTAGACGAGCACGTGCGTACCCACTATCACGAGGTCGAGGAAGCCGAACGGCGAACGAAGGCGCTCGACAGCGCCCGGTCCGCGCTCTCGGGTCGGGTCGCCGCCGCCCGCAGGCGCCTCGAGCGACTGCGCGGCAAGAACGAGAACGGCGAGGATCCCGACCGGTTGCGGACCATCGGCGAGCTCATCGTGAGCAATCTCTACCGCATCGATCCCGGCTCCGGCCGCGTCGAGGTGGAGGACTACACCGACGATAACACGATCGTGAGCATAGACCTCGACCCTCGCCTCACGCCGCAGGAAAACGCTCAGGCGTACTTCGACCGGGCTCAGAAGACGCGGCGGCGACGCGAGGCGATCGAGGAGGAGCGGCAGAACCTCGAGAACCGGGTAGCCGACGTGCACGCCCGGCTCGAGTCCCTCGACGACCGCCCCACGGCCGAGCTCGAGCGGATCGTCGAAGAGGCGGCTCCGCGTCGGGGCGGTGCCGAGCACGAGGAGGGGATACCGGGGCTCCAGTTCGAGACCAGGGGGTTCCGCATCCTCGTGGGCCGCAACGCGCGGGAGAACGACCAGCTGCTGCGACGGCACGTTCGTGGGAACGACGTGTGGCTCCATACGCGCGACTTCCCCGGCGGGCACGTCTTCGTCCGTGCACAGAAGGGCAAGAGCGTCCCGCTCGACGTGCTGCTCGACGCGGGAAACCTCGCGGTCCACTTCAGCCGCGCGAAGTCCAACGGCCGAGCCGACCTCTACTACACGCAGGTGAAGTATCTGCGCCGCGCGAAGGATGGGCCCCCGGGGCTCGTCCTCCCGACCCAGGAGAAGAACCTGCACGTCGTCGTCGAACCGGAGCGCCTTTCCCGGCTCCTCGGTCGGGACCAAGCTTGAAACACCGCCCGACCGGGCCCATAATGGACCATGCTCACAGCGATTGACCGGCAGACCCTCCTCACCGTGGCGCGCGAGCGGATCGTATCGCAACTCGTGGCCAGGGAGCCCGACTATCCCTCGCGGAGGGCCGAGCTCGAAATCGAGGGCGGAGCCTTCGTCACGCTCCACCTCGTGCGCGGATCGGCGCGCCATCTGCGCGGCTGCATAGGTCACATCGAATCCCTGCGACCGCTCTACGATACGGTCCGCGACACGGCGTATTCGGCGGCGTTCCGCGATCCGCGGTTCCCTCCGCTCACCGCCGATGAGTTGGGCATGATCGAGCTCGAGATATCGGTGCTCTCGAAGCTCGAGACGATCAGCGACACGAGGGTCATCGTCCCCGGTACGCACGGCATCATGCTCGAGCGCGGACCCCACTCGGGTCTCCTCCTGCCCCAGGTCGCCTCCGAACGATCGTGGGACCGGACCACCTTCCTCGAACAGACGTGCCGCAAGGCCGGCCTGCCGCCCGGGGCGTGGAGCGACCCCTCGACGACGATCCGCATCTTCACCGCGGAGGTGTTTGACGAATCCAGCCTGCGCATGTGATCTTACGGCTACGGAACACAGATGGCAGAACAATCACCGATGATTTCAGACGGTCTCATCATCGTCGAGCGCGGGGGCAACGAGTACCTCGGCGTGGATACCGGTATCTCGGCGAACAGCCCGAGCCTGCGCAAGCTCGCCGGCCAGCAACGCCAGACCGGATGGCTGGTCCGCAACGGCGCCGTAGAACGATGGCGACCTCTCGGATTCGTCGAACGCAACGGCAGAGTCCACGTCTACGGCCCGCTCGTCCGCGGCAGATTCCTCGCCGACGTCCTCGAAGACGAGTCCACAGACCGCCTCGCTGCGCTCGAGACCGTCGCCGCGGCGCTCGCGGCGCTCGAGAACGAGGGCACGACGTCGTTCGCGTTTCACACGCGCACGATTATCCTGCTCGACGACGGCGGCGTGCTGATCATGCCTCCCGACATCATGCAGGCGATCCGGGAACACCAGGACTACGCGGCGCGCATCGCCCGGATGGAGCGGTTCAACCATCCGGACAGGAAGCCGGAGGACAACACCGGCTTCGCGGTCGCCGCAGCAGCCTATTCCATCATTACGGGAGCCTATCCCTACGACTCCGACGACGAGGAAGAGCTGCACGCGCGCGTGCGAGCCGCCTCGCCGGTACCGGCATCCTACCGCGACGTGACCATCCGGGACGAGGTATCGTCTGCTCTCCAGCGCGAGCTCACTGCGCAGGAATCGGATATGACCGCAGCCGAATGGGTCGACGTCCTTCGCGCATGGCGCGACTCCGGCGTACGCACCGAGCTCAGCGACGAACAGCGGCGACGCCGCGAGCAGACCGCCGAGCAGGCGATCGCGCGGCTCGAAAAGGGTTTCCGGCGGCGGGAGCTCGTACGCAGGCACGGACGGACCGCGCTCGTCGTCGCGGTCGTCGTGATCCTCGTGGGCATGATCCCCGGGACGATCATCCGCAACGCGCTCGCGCCGCGGGCGACCGCGGGCCTGCCCCCCGCGGAGGTCGTGCGCGTCTTCTACACGAGCATTAACTCGCTCGACCACATGACCATGGAGGACGCGGTCGTCGACGGCGCCGGGAAGCCGCTCGTCCGCGAGGTCACCAACCTCTTCGTAATGGACCGCCAGCGAATGAGCGTCGAAATGGAATCGGGCTTCGTCGACGCCCAGCAGTGGCGGGACTCGGGTATGCCCACGCTCTCGGGCGGCAAGTCGCCCTACGGCGTCGCGAACCTCGAGCTCGAAGCGCTGGAGGCTCCCGAGGGAGAACGGCGGTACGAGGCCAGGTACGAGCGGTGGCTCCCCGACTACGAGCAGGCCGAGATCACCGGCCGGGCGGGAGTCATGGGTCGACGCGTCGTGGATATCGTGTCGTTGCGGCAGGACCGCGACGACTGGGTGATCTATGAGATCGACCGACGTTCGGAGGAAGAGATCGACCTGGACGAGTTGCGCGCCGACTCCGACGACGCCGCGTAGCCGCGCCCCCGGCAGGCTACGGTGAGACGGTGAGCGAGACGACGATCGAAACCAGGCCACCGGTGAGCATCCCGACCCCCACGATAGCTACCGGACGAAGATACTCGTTGTGAGTCGTCGTCCAACCCGGGAAGATATCGTCTCCGAAGTAGAACAGCCCGATCGCCACGAGGTCGGTCACCAGACCCACACCTGTCAATACGACCCCCGTGGTGCGCAGCGCCCGGGCGACCCGCTCGCGACGCTCGGTCTTCTCCGACGATCGCGCAGCCGCGTCATCCGAATCTCCGGCGTCGCCGGGTCCGCCACCCTCGTCTTCCCCGCTCCCGCCGGCTGTCTCCCGCTCGGTCACGCGCGGCGCTTCAGCCACGCCGGGCTGCCCCTCGGCGTCGCTGCCGGCGGGTTGCTCGGCGGCCGAGCCGATCGGCGTCGCGTCGGCCTCGTCACCCGCGGGCGTACCCACGTGAGGCCTCGCGCCCAACCGCTGCGTGGCACGCTCGAGGACCCCCGGAAACTCGTCGAGGATCTCCCCGGGCGCAACGGGCGAGCGAACGAACGGTCGCTCGGCCCAGAACCTCCGGACCGCCTCCGGCACGGGTTCGAATACCGCCTCCTCCGGCCCGGCTCCGGCAGGGACGAGAACAGACTCGCCGGCGGCGAGCGTCGCAGACGCATCCGGTCGTCGCGTAGCGAAGACGGTCACCTCACCCTCGAGGCACGAGACCCTGTTATGCAGCTCACCGCTCACCGGGTCGAGGATCTGGTCGTAGGCGAAGTCGGTTCCTCGGACGCCCGCACTCGCGGTCATGCCGCGCAGCTCGAAGCTGCTCGTCCCGGCAAGCCGTTCGACACGCGCTCGCAGCCGGCCGTAGGTCACGTCGAGCGAGCTGCGCCCGTCGCCGAGCTCCGCGACGGTGAAGGTCGTGTTCTCGGCGATCTTCACGATATTGCGGCCCGTGAGCAGCTGTATCTCGGCGGACGTGTCTTCACCGGTCGTGACCTGATCGAAAGCGTAGACGGGCTCGCCGAACGCCTCGCCCGTCGCGGCGTCGAGGCGAATCCGGGTGTCGTCGCGGAGAATCGTGACCTCGTACCCTTCGCTATAGACGATCACACCGACCGACGGCTCGGCGACGAGGTTGACGGCGGCTACGATGACGAGGAGGCTCAGCAGGAAGAGCTGCCTTCGCATGCGCCCAGAATAGCGCACAATTCGTTTCCTCACAAGGAACAAAGAGGGTATTCTATGGGAGTGGTACTCCAGTCGGGAACGCTGCGCATCGACTACAGTGACCCGGAGATCAACGCACGGCTCCGTTCGCTCGATCCGGTGGCGACGGACTACTCGGCCCACTTCTCGCAGAACGAGGAATTCTTCGTCCGGCTGCCCGAGGAGATCGAAGTCGCCTCGTTTCCGGTCCACCACGACATAGGCCAATCCGCTCCACACCGGGAGCTCACCCGGGCGGTTCGAAGCGTCGTCGACCAGATCGCACAGCGGCACCCGGACCTCGTCGGCGGACTCACCCATCTCTTCGACCCCGCGACGAACACGCAACCCGGCTTCTTTCGCCTCTACCGGTTCCGCGGTATCACCTACCTCTACCTGCTCCGGCTCGACCTCACGTATCGCCCGAGACGCGCTCGACTCATCGAGCGCACAACCAGCGCCGCGACCGCGCGCTACCGAACGCGCGACCTCTTCGTAGAGGCCGATCTCTATCCGCTCGTCGACGTCGAAACCGACCGCGGCCGCATCCGCTCGCTCGGACTCGAGCAATCGATCAGCGATACGTGGATCGGCGAGACCGGTCGCGGCTACATGCGCGCGGGCATGTGGCTCGACCGCGACCTGACCAAGTTCTTCAGCAGGCTGTTCGTGCCGCAGGGCGTCGGGACGTATCCGTACTACCCCTTCACCTGCAAGTATCGAACGATCGCGCACTCGATGATCGACTTCTCCGAAGAGGCGCGCCGCCGGTCGGTCCAGCTCCTCCACCGCGCACGGGAGACGCTGCTGCCCCACCTGCGCGAGATCGAAGAAGGGCTGCGGGGCGTGCAGGAGAACGGGTTCACCGAGGATCTGCCCGCCTTCGCGCGGCTGAAAGCGACGATCGACGCAAGCTGGAACAAACCCTGGGAGCGATTCGCGGTCAGACGATATCTCAACGAGGAGGACGAACGTGAGTTCGAGATTCAGCACGGCCTCTTCTGACCTCGCCGGAGCCCGCGTCGTGATCATGGGGCTCGGGGCGCACGGCGGCGGGGCGGCCTCCGCACGCTTCTGCGCGGAGGCCGGGGCCGATGTCACGGTAACCGACCTGCGCGACGAGTCTGCGCTCGGCGAGAGCGTCGCCTCGCTCGCCGGCCTCCCCGTCCGCTTCGTGCTCGGCCGCCACGAGGCCGAGGACTTCCGCCGCGCCGACATCGTCGTGAAGAACCCGGCCGTACCGCGCACCGCACCCCTGCTTCGCGAGGCAAGCAGGATCGAAACCGATATCTCGCTCTTCCTCGCCCGACACCGCGGCCCGCTTCTCGCGATCACCGGCACGAAGGGCAAGTCGACCGCCGCGAGCGCGCTTCATCACGCGATCTCCGGTCGCTACCCGGCGGCCCGCCTCGGCGGCAACATCACTGTCTCGCCGCTCACGTTCGTCCACGAGCTCGACGGCGACGAACCGGTCGTGCTCGAGCTCTCCTCGTTCCAGCTCGGCGACCTCCTGCTCACGCCGGCGGGAATCGCAGGCGAGCGCCCATCCTTCGACGTCGCGGCGATTACGAACCTCATGCCGGACCACCAGGACTACTACGACTCCATGGAGGCGTACGCGGCCGACAAGGCGCTCGTCTTCGCCGGTCAGCGCCCGGATGGGTGGTGCCTGCTCTCCGACGACGACGCCTGGTCGCGCGCGTACCGCGCGCCCCACGTTTCGCGCGTGGTTCGCTTCACAGCCGAGCGCGCGCTCCCGCCCGCCGGCTCGGTCGCCGGCTTCGACCGCGGCGCGGGCGTGCTCCGGCTCGACGGCGGGGCGCCGGTGGCGCTCGTCCCCGAACAGACGACGCTCGTCGGCCGGCACATGCGCGTCAATCTGCTCTACGCCGGCGTGGCGGCTCACCTCTTCGGGATCCCGGCCGACGAGGTACGCCGGAGGACGGCGTCGTTCACCGGAGTGGCGCACCGGCTCGAGGTCGTCGCGGTCGAGCACGGTGTGCGCTACGTCAACGATTCGGCGGCCACGATCGCGGAAGCCGCGGTCGCGGCGCTCGACAGCTTCGACGCACCGGTACACCTCATCGCCGGCGGCAGCGACAAGGGGCTGCCGCTCGACGAGTTCGCCGGCATCGCCGCTCGTGCCGCGTCATTACACCTGCTCGCCGGCACGGCGACGGAGCGCATCGTCCGCCTCCTCGACGAACGCGGCGGCTCGTACGCCGGGCCGTACGACTCGCTCGAGGCCGCGTTCGAGGCGGCGAGCAGCCGCGCCCGACCGGGCGAGGTCGTCCTGCTGTCGCCCGGCTGCGCCTCGTTTGGGATGTTCCGCAACGAGTTCGACCGTGGCAACCGGTTCCGGGTCCTCGTCCAATCGCGGCCGGGCGTGCTACGATAGCGCGAGGAGGTCCCGTGAACTATCCGGCAGAATTCATCCAGGCGATCCCCAAGAACGACCTGCACGTGCACCTCGACGGAAGTCTCAGGCTCGACACGCTCGTCGAGCTCGCCCGCGACCAGGGCGTCGAGCTCCCGTCCTATACGCCCGACGGGCTGCGGGAGACGGTCTTCAAGGATATCTACGCCGACCTGGACGAGTACCTCCGTGGCTTCGCGTATACGTGTAGGGTCATGCAGGACGACGAGAGCCTCGAGCGCATCGCCTACGAGCTCGCGCAGGATAACATCAGCGAGGGCGTTCGCTACGTGGAGGTCCGCTTCGCACCTCAGCTGCACGTCTCGGACCGACTCACGTTCGAACAGGTGATGACATCGGTCGACCGCGGCCTGCGTCGGGCTCGCGACGAGTTCAACGCAAAGCGTGTCGACGACGAGCCGGAGTTCGAGTACGGGATCATCGTCACCGCGATGCGCTTCTTCACCCCGGCGTTCAGCGCCTACTACGGAGACCTCGCCCGCGTCCACCCGTACTCGAGCGACGACGAGCTCATCCGCATGGCCTCGCTCGAGCTCGCGAAGGGCAGCGTCAAGCTGCGCAACGAGACCGAGATCCAGGTCGTCGCCTTCGATCTCGCCGGCAGCGAGTACGGGTATCCGGCGAGCGCGCACCAGGAAGCGTACGACTACGTGCACAGCAACTTCATGAAGAAAACGGTCCACGCGGGCGAGGCGTACGGCCCCGAGTCGATCTTCCAGGCGATCACGAAGATCCACGCGGACCGGATAGGTCACGGGCTGCGCCTCTTTCGGACCGACATGATCTACGGAGACGACGTGGAGGACCGAGAGCGCTACGTCGAGCAGCTCGCGAACTACATCGCCGACAAGCGGATCACCGTGGAGGTCTGCCTGACGAGCAACCTCCAGACCTGTCCCGACCTGAAATCAGTCTCCGACCATAGCCTGGGCCAGATGCTCGACCGCAACCTCAGCCTCTCCCTGTGCACCGACAACCGCCTCGTGAGCAAGACCACGGTGACGCGCGAGATCGAGTTGGCGATCGAGGGGTTCACTATCTCTCCCAAGCAGCTGAAGAACATCATGATCTACGGGTTCAAGCGCAGTTTCTTCTACCGCCCCTACCCGGAGAAGCGGCAGTGGGTACGCCGCATCACCAACTACTACGAGAAGCTCGAAGAGCAGTTCGGAATCGAGTAGCGGGGTAGCCTCACGGCAGCGGGGCGCGCACGAGACGCACCCCTACGCTGTAGCTGCGCCCTCCCTCGGAGTAGCGACCGCGGTTGGTCGCCCTGACGTCGGGAAAGCGGGTGTTCCACGCCGTCCCACGCACGACGCGCTGATTCGGGTCGAGAGCGACGGCGAGCACGACCGCCTCGCCCTCCACGTCGAAGTCGGTCTTCTCGGGTCCCCACGGATCGGTCTCCGGCGACTGGGCGAAGTGACCCGGGTCGTAGCGGTCGTACGACCACTCCCAGACGTTGCCAACCATGTCCCGGATCCCGAACGGCGAGGCGTCGCTCGCCGTCTGGAACCCGTTGCGAACCGACCCGTCGAAGAAGCCCACCGGGTTCGTGGGGCCGCCGTTCGCGGTAAACGGCTCGTTCACGTCCTCGAAGGGGTCGAAGCTCCGGTAATAGTTGGACACGCGTCCGGAGAGCGATCCGCCCCAGGGGTAGATCCTCGTGGTCGTACCACGCGCGGCGTATTCCCACTCCGCCTCGGTGGGCAGTCGATAGCCGTTCGCACCCGTGTCGAGCACCGCGCCGATCGCGTCGTAGACCGGCGCGCGGCCTTCGACGTACGAGAGCAGGTTCGCGATTCGCACCGCTCCGTGCCACGTGACGCCGATCGCCGGGTGCGACTCGTAGCCGGGGACCGGCTCGACGGTTCCGTCGGCGTAGCGCAGCCCGAACTGCTCGCCGTAGTCCATCGCGCCGAGACCCACGAGCGCCCGACGGTCATCGCCTTCGTTCGCATCGCCGGCGGCGTCTGCGCGCTCGGGGGACGCCGCCTCTGCCTCCGTCCACACTCCCCCCTCGTCGATCTCGACCATGCCCCGTTCGGCGGCGTAAGTAACGAGCCGGACGAGCTGCGCGTTCGTGAGCGGCACGACCGCCATCTCGTAGGGAAGCGTAAGCGCGATCTCCCGCACGGGTCGCTCGTCGCGGCTGCCCTCCAGATATCCCCGGGTCACCGTCGCTTCCTGCCCGGAGGCGATGATCGTCGCGAACTCCACCTCGAAGGCGCCGGCGGTGAAACGCTCCACCGCGCTCCACGAGAACCAGCTCCCTGCCTCGTTCCGGACGCGTACCTGCCACTCGAGCTCCTCACCGGCGTCGAATCGCTCGGGTATGGACGCGAAGGTCGCAGGGCCGGGGTCGAGCTGCTGCCATCCCTGCGCCCCCACCGCGCGGTAGCGCGCCTGGTAGGCGACGCCCCCGGGCACGGCGGCCCAATGCAGGCCGACGCGCGGGGTGAGCGTCGCCTCGCCGCCGACCGGCCAGCTCGTCGCCGGCTGCGCGTCGGCGAGTACTCGCAGGTCCACCGTGCGGCTCGCCACCGTGACGTACCCCTCGGAGCTCACGGTTCGCGCACGGACGGGATACCGCCCGGCGGGAATCTCGAAGGGCGGTTCGACGTCGGCGCCTCCGGCTGCGACGAACGAGCGCTCCTCGTCAACGACGAACTCCACCGGTCCGTCGGCCTCGGCGCGAAACGTCGGGGTGCGGTCGATCGTCGCCTCCGGGACCACCGGCACGGGAGGATCGAGCCCGAGGTTCAGCACCGGCTCGCCATCGATCCACTCGGTCCGACGACCGTCTTCGAGCACCCCCCGCAGACGCAGCTCGTAGGTGGCGCCGTCGACGAAGCCGCGGGGAACGCGCAGCAGCATCGCGTCTTCGGTGATCCGGATGCGGTAGGTCCGATCCTCGTCGGGCGCGTGGGCGAAGTCCTCGATCGCGAACGGGTCTCCCGCGCCCGGCGGAACGTAGGGACCGGCGAGGAGCTCCACCTCGACCTCGGCGAGCGAGCCGTCGCTCGGTCTCGCCGAGAGGATGAACGGCGAGCGGGTGAGCTGCGTGGGATCGCTCGGGTTGACGAGCTGCAGCGTGAGCGCGTCGGGTTCGGGCTCCGGCTCGACCGGCGGTTCCTCCGGAGTCGGCTCTTCGGGCTCGGCCTCCGGCTCGGGTACCGGCTCCTCCTCGGGCGGTTCGGGCTCCCGCTCGGCTTCGGTTACCGGCTCCGGCTCTTCACCGGGTTCCGGTGCGCTCGCGCACGAGAAGAGGAGAGCCGATAAAGCCATGAGGAGCAAGAACCTGCGCATTGCGACTGCCATACTACCATAATCATCGGCCAAACGGGAGTACTCTTCGCGATAACCAGTCTGCATTCACCGCACCGACCCGCCGCGCCCGCTCGACGCCGCGGCGGTCGAACACGACCGTGGTCGGCGTCGAGCGAACCTCGAGCGCCGCGGCCACCGCCCCGTGCGGGTCGAGCGCGACCGGGAAGCCGAGCGAGCTCTCGTCCAGGTAGCCACGGATCGTGTCCAGCGAGCTTTCGGTCGCCGTGAGGTTGAGCGCGACCAGGTTGACCTCGTCGCGGTGGCGGTCGTGGAACCGGTCGACCTCGGGCATCTGCGCGGTGCACGGACCGCACCACGTCGCCCACACGGTGATGACCGTCGGAAGGCTTGGGTCGATCTGCGCTTCGTAGCCCGGCAGGTAGTCGTAGCCCGGGAGCTCGGCGAGCGAGCTCCCCGGCGACGGGACGAGCGCGAGCGCGAGGTATCCGACGCCGGCCGCGACGAGCGGGACGGCGGCGTGCGCGAGCAGCCTGCGGGTCGCCGGTCGCTCCTCGTCGTCCATCGCCCGAACACGACGCGCGACGCTCACGAGCGCTACCGCCGCCGCGACGAGGAGCCCGGCGAGGAGCCCGGGGGTCCCACCGGGATAGTAAATCAACCGCGTCGGCGCCGCGGCGACCTCGGCGAAGCGGGTGAGAAGCGGCGTGAGCTTCCACACGACGATCCCGGCGAGCAGCGCGCTCACGAGCGCGTCGTTGGTGATCGACCAGACCGGCTTTCCGCGCTTCCAGACGGTTCGCTGCAGCGCCGCGGCGACGAGGAGCGCCGCGGCGACGCCGATCAGCCACAGGGGAAGGTTCACCGGACCGAGAGGGAGCGTTCTATCGGACAGCATGGCGCCTCACGCGATGAACGTAGACATCGCGGAGCCGCTCGGCAACCCGATACGCCCGACCGCGCAGCGGTTGCACGATCGCGTCCCACGCGCCGAGGCGGCGTACGAGCTCGCCGCCGAACCCCGTCTTGAACCGGTACAGGCCGTGCAGCGGGTGCTTCGGGTCGTCGGCAGGCGGCACGCCGAAGAGGTCGTACCAGCCGCAGCCGAACTCGCGCGCCTCGCGCATCGCGCGCCACTGCAGCGCGTAGTTGGGCATCAGGTTCCGCTTCTCGTCCGAGCTCGCGCCGTAGAGGTAGGTCGCACCGCCCCCGTGGAGGACGACGATGATCCCGGCGAGGAGGTCTCCCTCGTGCTCGGCGAGGTAGAGCCGCAAGCGCGGATCGGCCCCGGGGCGAACGAGCTCGAAGAGGTGCTCGTAGTACTGCGGTGCGTGGATCGTGATGCCGTCGCGCCGCGCGGTCTCGCGGTAGATCTCGTACCACGAGTGCAGCGCCGAGCGCGCGGCTTCGCGCTCTTTGGAGGCGGCCGGATCGACGACGCGTACCGTGACGCCCTTTCGCTCGGCGAGGCGGATGTTGTAGCGGTTCTTCTTGTGCATCGAAGCGAGAAGCTCGTCCTCGCCCCGCGAGAGGTCGATGACGACCGTGTCGGACGGCTGGACCGCCACCGGCGCCCGACGGAGCGACGGCGCGGGAGGCGCAACGGGCGCCCCCGCACTCTGCGGCAGATCGAACCGGACGATCGCGGGCGTCCGGCCGAGCTCGTTCGCTACCCCGTCGGCGACGCGCGGGACGAACGCCTCGAGCGTCCGCCGCAGCGCGTCCGGTTCAGGCCCGGGGACTCCGGTAACCGCACCGGCGTCGTCGGCCGGCGCGTAGGGAACGTAGGTCAGCACTACCCGGCCGGGAAGCGTGCGCGAGAGCGTCAGCACGGACGCGAGGGGGGCGTGCAGCGGCACCCGCACCGCCGTCCAGCCGAACCGTTCCTTTTGTCGCGCCCAGAGATCGCTCTGCAGGAAGTGCCAGGGGCGGGAGGAGCCGCCCTGCGCGCCGTCCTCGCCGTCGACGCCGCGCCCGCTCATCCGACGCTGCCGTTCTCCACGACGCTCGTGCGCACCTCGGCACCGCCGGCGAGAAGCGGCTCGGATCCGACCAAAACGCGACCGCCTTCGGCGCGGACGGGGATGGAGAAGAACCTATCGATGTCGATCCGCTTCGCCTCGCCCGACTCGCCGGCAGGAAGCGTCACCGGCGTACCCGGCTCGACGGCGTCGACGAAGAGGACGTCCACGCGCTCGTTGCCGTCGGCGTCGGTATCGCTCGCGGCGAGAAGCATGCCCTCGCTCTTCACCCCGCGCAGCTTCGCCGGCTTGAGGTTGTCCACGACGACGATCGTCCGGCCCTCGAGCTCCTCCGGCTCGTAGTGGCCGACGAGTCCGCTCACGATCTGTCGCTCCCCGCCCGAGCCGTCGTCGAGCTGCTCGACGTAGAGCCGGTCGGCCTTCGGGTGCCGTTCGACCGAGGTGATCTTCGCCGCCTTGAGGCGGACCTCCTCGGCGAACCGCTGCTCGACCGGGCGGTCGTCTGAAGGAGCGGCGGGGGCGGCCTCCCCGCCGTCAGCCGCTGCAGCTGCGTCAGCCGCTGCAGCTGCGTCAGCCGCTGCGCGCTCGGCCTGCGTGCCCGAGAAGCGCTCGCGCAGAGTCGCGATCTCCTCGTCGGCGAGCTGCTTGAACAGGATCTCCGGGGTGGAGACCGAGGTCGGGCCGGTTCGCGTGCCCAAATCGGCCCAGACGAGCTCCTCTCCGCCCAGGAAGCCGGCGATGCGGTCCGCCGTCGCCGGGATGTACGGTTTCACGAGGATCGCGAGGTCGCGGATGAGGTAGACGAGGTCGGTCAGCAGCTCGAGCGTCGCGTCGGGGTCGTCCTTGCGCGTCTTCCACGGCTCGCCGTCCTGGAAGGTCTTGTTCCCGAGCGAGGAGATCGCGAAAACGGTCCGAAACGCCTCGCGCAGGTTTGCCCACTCGAGGAGGTCGGTGACCTTCTGCTCCATGGGCTCCACCTGCGCCCAGAGCGCGTCGCTGCGCTCTCCGCCCACCTGCTCCGCGAGCCTGCCGTCGTAGTAACGGTGGACGAAGGTCAGCGTCCGGTTGACGAGGTTCGACAGGTTGCCGATGAGCTCGCCGTTGACCTTCTCCTGGAAGTCGTCCCAGGTGAAGAGGTAGTCGCTCGACTCGGGCCGGTTGTAGTAGATGTAGAATCTCCACACGTCGGCGGGGATGCCGGTGTCCATCGCGTCGTTGCCGAACACGCCCACGCCCTTGCTCTTGCTGAACTTGCCGGCCTCGTAGTTCATGTACTCGGTGCTCGACATGTGGTGGAGCATCGTCCACGTGTCGCCGCTTCCCAGCAGCGAGCTCGGAAAGATGACGGTGTGGAAGGGGATGTTGTCCTTGCCGATGAACTGGAAGAGCTCGGTGCCCTCGGGATCGCGCCACCACGACTCCCACTCGTCGGTGTGGTTCGCGGTGATCGAGATGTAGCCGATGGGCGCGTCGAACCAGACGTAGATCACCTTGTCCTTGAACTCTTCGAGCGGAACCGGGATGCCCCAGCTGAGGTCGCGCGTGATCGAGCGCTCCTTGAGCCCGTCGCGGATCCACGCGTTCGTCATCTGAACGGCGTTGCGCGACCAGCGTCCCTTCTCCGCGGCGTCCCTCATCCACGCTTCGAGCTTCGGGCGGATCGCAGGCAGATCGATGTAGAGATGCCGCGTCTCTCTGACGACCGGCTTCGTGCCGTCCATCGCCGAACGCGGGTCGATGAGATCGGTCGGATCGAGGAGCTTCCCGCAGCTCTCGCATTGGTCGCCCCGGGCCTCCTCGTACCCGCAGTGCGGGCACGTGCCGCGGACGTAGCGGTCGGCGAGGAACATGTCGCTCGCCTCGCTGTAGAGCTGCTCGATCGTGTGCTCGGTGATGTATCCGTTCTCGTACAGGTTGAGAAGGATGCCCTGCGTGATCTTCGTGTGCCACTCGGTGCTCGTGCGCCCGAATCGGTCGAAGGCGATGTTGAACCAGCGGTAGATCTCGTCGTGGATCTCGTAGTAGCGGCTGCACAGCTCGCGCGGCGTGATGCCCTCCTCGCGCGCCTTCGTCTCGGTAGCCGTGCCGTACTCGTCGGTGCCGCAGATGTAGAGCGTCTCGTAGCCGCGCATCCGGGAGAACCGCGCGAACACGTCCGCCGAAAGCACCTGGATGAGGTTCCCCAGGTGAGGGATGTTGTTCACGTAGGGGAGCGCGGATGTGATGAGTCGCTTCTTCATGATTGCCAACTATAGGGAGAGCACCGTCGCCGGTCAACCAAGACGACGGCGCAGACAACGCACTTGACCCCGCGTCGACTCAGCCCGTACTCTAATAGTAAGACAGACCAGGAGGCCATATGTCCGAACGAGACGTTTCCCCTCCGAAGTTGCCGTTCAATCTGCGGCCACGTCTGGTCG
>CAYWJH010000018.1:36260-49232 GCA_964458555.1 uncultured Spirochaetaceae bacterium
GAACGAGACGTTTCCCCTCCGAAGTTGCCGTTCAATCTGCGGCCACGTCTGGTCGTCATTGTGCTTCTCGCGATCTTCGTGATCGCGCTCATCGCGAGCAGCCTCTACGTTGTCGACCAGACCGAGCAGGCGGTGGTGCTTCGATTCGGGAAATACTTAGAGACGTCGGGACCGGGGCTGCAGTTCAAACTGCCCTTCGGCATCGACCAGAACTACAACGTCCGCGTCCAGCAGGTACTGCGCGAGGAGTTCGGGTTCCGCACGACGTCCGCCGGAGAGTCGACGATGTTCAGCTCCGCCGACTTCCCGCGCGAGTCGATCATGCTCACCGGTGACCTGAATATCATCGACGTCGAGTGGATCATCCAATATCAGATCGTCGATCCGCGCGCGTGGCTGTTCAACTTCGAGTCGATCGCCGGCGGGATCGGGTTCCGCGCGATGCCACCGGCCGATTCGGCCCGGGACCGTCGCGTGAAGACGATCCGCGACGTCACGCAGTCGACGATGAACGCGCTCGTAGGAGACCGCGCGATCGTCGACGTCATCGGCGCCGAACGAACCCAGATCCAGATCCAGGCCGTCGACCGTCTCAACGCGGTATTCGAGGGCTACGAGCTCGGCATTCGCATTCGCCAGGTGCAGCTGCGCCAGGTCGTCCCGCCGGTCGGACGCGTCCAGGACGCCTTCGACGACGTCAACCGCGCCGTCCAGGACTTCAACCGGCTCATCAACGAGGGGCGCGAGCAGTACAACGCGGAGATCCCCCGAGCCGACGGCCAGGCACGACGCCTGATCGAGGAGGCCGAGGGCTACCGCGTCGAGCGCGTCAACACCGCGCAGGGCGACGTCGCCCGCTTCAACCGGGTGCTCGCGGAGTACCGGCTCGACCCGCAGACGACGCGGACGCGACTCTACTTCGAGATGGTGGAGGACGTCTTCGAAGACGAAGAGGGTGTCGAGCTCGTCGACCGCAACCTCCAGAACTTCCTGCCGCTGCTCAACCTCGGTGAACAGCGCTCGGCTACCGGAACTACGACCACCGGAGGAGGCGCCCAATGAAAAAGCTCGTAACCGTACTGGTCGTCATCGCCGTCGTCGTCATCGTCTTCCTCATCCTCGGGCCGTTCTTTATCGTCCAGGAGGGAGAACAGGCGGTCGTCATCCGATTCGGAGAGATCATCCGAACGACCGACGACGCGGGTCTGAAAATCAAGACGCCTTTCGTCGACAACGTCGTCAAGTACCCCGAGCGGACGATGAGCTGGGATGGGCAACCCCGGCTCTTCCCGACCGCCGAGCAGCAGTTCATCTACGTGGACACGACCGCCCGGTGGCGGATCGTCGACCCACGCGCATTCTACCAGCGGCTCATCACCGTGAACCAGGCCTACGGATTGCTCGACGACGTGCTCGAGAGCGCGGTCGCGAACGTCATCGCGGCGAACGCGATCCACGAGGCGGTTCGGAGCTCGAACATCATCAACGAGCTCGAGCGCGGCGACGCGCCGGTTCCCGACACGGCCGAGGAGGTCGAGGGCGTCGAGCAGATCGCCGACCTCATCGTGACCGTCGAGGAGCAGGAGGAAGTCCGGAAGGGACGCGAGGTGCTCTCGCAGGAGATGCTCGCCCGCGCGAGCGACGAGGCCAAAGACTGGGGGATCGAGCTGATCGACGTCGTCATCCGGCAGATCCGCTACTCCGAGGAGCTCACCGCGAGCGTCTACGACCGCATGATCTCCGAGCGGCAGCGGATCGCGCGCGCGTACCGGTCGCTCGGCGAGGGGCGCAAGGAACAGATCCTCGGTGAGCTCGAGCGCGAGAAAAACCGCATCCTCTCCACGGCGTTCGCCGAAGCGGAGGACATCCGTGGTCAGGCCGACGCGGTCGCCGCGAGGACGTATTCGGACGCCTACTCTCAGGACCCCGGGTTCTTCGAGTTCTGGCGCGCGGTCGAAAGCTACCGCGACACGCTGCCGCGGTTCAGCAAGACGCTCACGACCGACCTCGAGTACTTCGACTTCCTCTACAGCGAGAGCGGTCAGTAGTACCGTCGCTCCACGAGCGATGCTGCGGGGCCGATTCCTTCGGGGATCGGTCCCTTTTCATACTTGCCCGGCAACCGCGCATCGACTAAGATGCGCGGCTATGAGAGTAGCAGCGCTCGCCCGCGGGCTCGAGCACTCGGCGCTGCTCGACGGCGCGCCGGAGGCCGACGTCACCGACATCACGAACGACTCGCGCCGGGTCACGCCGGGCGCGCTCTACGCGGCGCTGCCGGGCGAGCACGTCGACGGTCACCGGTTCATTCCGGCGGCGATCGAGGCGGGGGCGAGCGCGATCCTGTGCGAATCGCTCCCTGCGCGGCGCGCCGGCGAGGTGGCGTGGCTGCACGCCCCCGACGCGCGGCTCGCGCTGAGCGAGCTCGCCGACCGGCTGTTCGGGTCTCCGTCGCGCGAGCTCGACGTGATCGGCGTGACCGGGACCGACGGGAAGACGTCGACGGTGTACTTCATCCATCAGCTGTTGAGCCGCGTCGCCGGAACATCGGCCTTTCTCTCGACGGCCGCGATGCAGATCGGCCCGAACGAGGAGCCGAACGAGCTCCACCAGTCGACCCCGGAGGCGCCGGAGGTCCACCGCGCGCTGCGCGCGATGCGCGACGCCGGCGCGCGCTACGCGGTGCTCGAGAGCACCTCGCACGGCCTCTCGCGCAGGAGCTGCAGGCTCGCACACGTCCGCTACCGCGCGGCGGTGTTCACCAACCTCACGCACGAGCACCTCGAGTACCACGGGAGCTTCGAGCAGTACCGAAGCGACAAGGCGAATCTGTTTCGCGCGCTCGACGCCGGCTGCTACGCCGACGCGGAGCAACCGGACGTCGGGGCGCAGGAGCCCGCGCAGGGCCGGGCGGAAAGCGCCGGCGGTCCGTTCGGCGTCGTGAACGCCGACGACCCGAACGCGGGCTATTTCGTCGCAGCGACCGCGACGCCGGTCCTCACCTACGGCTTCGCGCCCGGGGCCGACTACCGCGCCGCCGACGTTTCCCTCTCGCCCACCGGCGGCTCGTTCACCCTCGTCACGCCCGGCGGCTCGACGGCGTGCTCGCTCGCGATTCCCGGTCGCTTCAACGTCGCCAACGCGCTCGCCGCCGCCGCGGTCGTGCACGCGCTGACCGGGTGCGACGAGACCGAACTCGCCGGGGCGATCGCGTCGCTGCGCCCGGTGCGCGGACGCATGTCGGTCGTCGCCTCCGAACCCTTCTCGCTCGTCGTGGACTACGCGCATACGCCGGGATCGTTCGAGAACGTTCTTCCGTTCTTCCGCGAGCAGACCCCGGGCCGGCTCCTCGTCGTATTCGGCTCGGCCGGCGAGCGCGACGTCGCCAAGCGGCGCATCCAGGGCGAGATCGCCGGCAGGTACGCGGACGTGATCGTCCTCGCCGACGAGGATCCCCGCGGCGAGGAGCGGATGCGCATCCTGCGGGACATCGCCGGGGGAACGGCCGGCCGCACCGAAGGACGCGACCTACTCCTGATCCCCGACCGCCGGCTGGCGATCCGACGAGCGCTCGGGCTCGCCCGACCGGGCGATACGGTACTGCTGCTGGGAAAGGGTCACGAGACGTCGATCATCGGCCCGACCGAAGCCGCGCCGTGGGACGAGATCGGGGTGGCGCGCGAGGAGCTCGCGCGTCTCGCAGAACGGTTCGAGTGAGCCTACCAGTGGTTGTGGCTGACGATTCGGTCGATGGGCAGGCGCTGCAGTCGTTCGGGATCGCCGGAGGCGTGACCGACGGTGAGCAGCATCACCACCCGCATCGAGTAGGGAACGGTGAGAACGCTCTTGACGTCGTCCTCGCGGAACGTCGTGACCACGCACGAGCCGAGCTCTTCGTGCGTTGCCTGCAGCATCATGAAGCTCGCCGCGATCGACAGATCGATGGGATAGGAGAGCTGCCCGTTGGGCATCCTGTACTCGATATTCGTCGTGCACAGCGCGATCACGACCGGAGCGGTCCCCACGTACTCCTGCCCGAACGCCGCGTGCTCCATCTTCGCCCGGGTGTCGCCGTCGGTGACGACGACGAACCGCCAGCTCTGCCGGTTCTTGGCCGACGGGGCGAGCCGCCCGGCCTCGAGGATTCGCTCGAGTGCCTCCTCGGACACGGGCTCATCGGTGTAGCTGCGCACGCTCGCGCGTCGCTCGATTTCCGGTAACAGCCCCATGCGCTCCCCTTGACCCATCTTACGGCTTTTACCTATGGTGATCAACACGATGCCCAGACGCCCCTTCCTGCTGTGGCTCGCGCTGACGGTCGCGGGTAGCTTACCGGCGATCACGGTGGACCCGGCCGATGTTCGTGTGCACGCCGAAGCTGTCCGCGCGACCTTCCCGAGGCCTGAGGCGTCGGAAGGCGAAGCCGAGCTCGTCGCGTACATCGCCGGCGTCGCGCGCGAGAACGAGCTTGCTCCCCGCGTGCTCGACTTCTCCGATTTCCCGACGGGCCATTCGTTTTCGCGCGTCGTCGAGGTCGTGGTCGGCGGCGGCGGGTCGAGCACGGTCATGGTCGTGACCCCGCTCAACCATCCCGAAGACGCCGGCCCCGACGACGACCGCAGCGCTTCGGTCGCGGCCGCGCTTTCGATCATGGAGGCGGCCGCTTCCGAGAGCCCGCGCATTACCTACCGCTTCCTGTTCGCCGGTGCCGAGTACGGCTCCGCCGTCGGGTACCCGAAGGGCACGGCGCTCTTTCTCGACTCGTACTTCCCGGAAGAACCGCACGCGCTTCTCTACCTCGACGCGAGCCGTCTGCCGCCGGTTCTCGAAACCGGCGGCGGCGGACGAGTCGCGCCGTCGTGGCTGCTTCGCGGTGTCGTGGATGCCGCGCACGCAAACGGCGTCACCCCGCAGGTCCGCGCCGGCCTCAACCAGCTCCATCGCCTCGGTATCTCGGACGCCTCCCAACCGCTCGTCGCCTACCTCGAGGCAGGCATCCCGGCGGTCTACCTGCGATCCGGAGCTCCCGGGCTCCAACCCCCGGAGCTCTCCACGGTCGCAACCCGGCTCGCGAACACGACAGCCGACTGGGCCGGCGCGTTTGCCGCGGGGGTTCCCGAGACGTGGGACCGACACTACCTGTACTTTCAGGTCGGACGGCGACAGATCGTGATCGGCGAGCGGGTGTTCATCGTCGTTCTGATCGCGCTGTTCGGTCTCTCGCTTCTGTATGCGCTCGTCTTCCGGCGCCAGTTTCGGAAGTATCTGCGTACGATCGGGCGCAACGCGTGGAACCTT
Organism: uncultured Spirochaetaceae bacterium; assembly: GCA_964458555.1. Lineage (GTDB taxonomy): Bacteria > Spirochaetota > Spirochaetia > DSM-27196 > SLST01 > SLST01. Next base: position 41,559 of record CAYWJH010000018.1, read on the forward strand.
CCGGTCCTCTTCCTGCTCATCTTCGCGTTTCTGACCGCTGCGACCTACCTGCTCGGCCTCCTGCTCGTCGCCCGACGCTTCCCCACCATCTGGGAGTACTACCCTGGAGCCTACTTCGCGTTCAAGATCGCGACGGCCGTCTTCCTGTTCTCGGTCGCCGCGCAGCTGTTGCGCCACCTCCCGCTGTCGAAGAACGGCAGCTTCTACTCGGCAGCCGCGCTGTTCATGCTCTTCGTCGATATCGTCCTCTTCAGCGCGATCAATCTCTCGTTCGGCTACTACTTCGTCTGGGCGTTCTTCTGGGCGTTCGTCTTCTCGGTCGTCCGTCAGCGCGCGCTCAAGGCGGTCGCGCTCGCGCTCGCGCCCTTCTTCCTCGTACGCGTGGCCTTCGAGGTGCTCAGAATTCCCGAGCTGCGCCTCACCGAGACGCTTCTGCTCTCGACGCAGGGCGATCTCCTGCTCTCATTCATGATCCTGCCGTTCCTGCTGATGCTCATCCGTCTCGACTTCCTCGTGCGACACCCCATACGCGGCCGGCGGGCCTTCGCGCTTCGCCTCGCTTCGATCGGAACGGGGACGCTGCTCGCGGGCATGCTCGTCTTCGTCCTCGCGAGCGATCCGTTCACCCCCGCGACCCCGCAGCCGGTGACCGCCGTCGAGCGGGTCGACTACGAGGAGTTCGAGCGGACGCTCACGCTCTCGAGCCCGGCTCCTCTGGGCGAGCTCATGGTGCTCTTTGCCGACGAGGAGCACGAGCTCGATGTATCCGGGCGCGAGCACACGCTTACCTCTGACAGGCTTCCTGACGTCCTGTCGGTGCGCCTCTCGTACGAGGACTTCCTCGACCGCGATCGGGCGAGCCTGCGCATCGACGCCCCCCAACCGCTCGACGAGATCGACATACGCTTTCTCTCCGACGCGCCGATGGTGCTCTACGACGTGAGCTACCCCTTCTCGATTACCCCCGACCGAACCCGCGCTGATGTCTACGTGGGCAAGCGCCCTCCGCTGCCGCTCGACATTCGGTTCACCGTCGCGCGCGGAACCGCGCCGGCCGTCGACATCGTCGCCCGCAGCGACCGTCATCCCGACCCGCTCGAGGTGACGGGTCCCGGCCTCGAAGCGTCGACCCACCTCGAGGTCCACACGAGGCTCGGTCAGTGACCCGCCCGGTCATCCTCCACGTCGACATGGACGCGTTCTACGCCTCGATCGAGCAGCACGACAACCCGGAGTACCGGGAAAAGCCGGTCATCGTGGGAGCCGCGCCCGGGCACCGCGGGGTCGTATCGGCCTGCTCCTACGAGGCGCGCCCGTTCGGGATCCATTCGGCGATGCCGATCAACCAGGCCTACCGCCTCTGCCCGCAGGGCGTCTACCTGCCGGTGAGGATGCACCGCTACCAGGAGGTCTCGGGTCGCATCATGGCAATCCTCGCCGAGTACACGCCGACGCTGCAGCAGATGTCGGTCGACGAGGCGTTCCTCGACCTGACCGGCACGCGCCGTCTGCTCGGCGACCCGGAGGACGTGGGGCGCACGATCAAGGCGAGGGTCCGCGAGGAGACCGGTCTCACGATTTCGGTCGGCATCGCCCCGAGCCACTACCTCGCAAAGCTCGCGAGCGAGGTGGACAAGCCGGACGGGTTCTACGTCGTGCAGCCCGGGCAGGAAGCCGATTTCGTCGCCGGGCTGCCGTTGAAGGCTATGTGGGGCGTGGGCAAGAAGATGCTCGCACGGCTTCACGCGCTGGGGATCGAGACGGTGGCGCAGCTGCGCGAGTATACCCGGGAAGAGCTCGCCGTCGAGCTCGGCGCCGGCGCAGCGCACTATCTGTATGCCATCTCGCGCGGCGTCGACCCGGGGCTCTACAGCGAGGCGAGGTCGAGCCATTCGATCAGCGGCGAGCGTACCTTCGAGCACGACGTCACCAGCCCCGACGCGCTCGACCGGGCGCTGCTCGAGATTGCGCATACCTGCACGTTCCGGCTGATGGACGAGGGTGGACACTCGCGGACGGTTACGCTGAAGCTGCGGCTCACCGATTTCACGACGTTCACGCTTCGTCGGACGCTCGCCCACGAGGTGACGTCGGCGGACGAGCTCTACCGCAGCGCGCGCGAGCTGCTGCGGTCGAAGTGGGACCGCGTTACTCCGGTACGGCTCGTCGGATGCGGCCTCGGGAACGTTGAGAGCGGGCCGCCGGACGGACAGCAGGACCTCTTCGACCAGTCGAGCGAGAAGCGCATGAAGCTCGAGCAGGCGGTCTACCGCCTGCGCAGGCAGGGTCTGCGCGTGAAGAAGGCCCGTCTCCTCGACGAGGACGAGCCCGACTCGTAGCGGCGCCCGGCGGACCGACCCGAAAGGTCGGCGGACCGACCCTAAAGGTCGGTGGACCGACCCTAAAGGTCGGTCATTAGCTCCAGAGCCCGCTCGAGCTGCCGGTCCTGGCCGTCGCTGCGGTCGGAGATCGCCTCCAGCCGCCGGATCATGTCCTCGAGCAGCCCCTCGGCCTCCTCTCGGTCGCTCTGATCCGGAATGTCGACGATCCCCTCGTAGTACCAGCCCTGCTCCAACCGGTCGTTCGTAGCCGCGTACGCCTCGCGCTTGTTGCCCTGTTCGCGCGAGCGCTTGCGCGCGTTCCAACCGCGTTCGATCAGGTGACTCGCGAGCTGGATGTAGAAGTCGTGCTCGACCTCTTCGGCCTCGCCGGTGACGAGCTCGGCCTCGTGGAGGTCGATCGACGTGCGCGCGAGGCCGACCGCGTAGTCGTCGTTCCCGAACGATATCAGGCCCGGGACCTGGGCGTAGAGCTGACCGAGCACGTAGTAGCTGTCCGCGTGGTCGGGCTCACGCGTGATCGCCTCGGTCAGGAGGTCGCGCATGGGCGCCGCCTTGAAGAGCGCGTTGAGGATGCCCTTTACCTGCCCCCACTTGCCTATGTTCGCGCTCTGCCAGTAGTAGCCGAGATGGTTGTCCGGGTCGGCCTCCACGGCGTCGACACCGTAGCGCTCGCCCCGCTCGTAGACGGGAAGCACCTCGTCTGCTGTCGCGCCCTCGTCCTCCATCGCCTCTCCCACCGAAAGCGTCGCGCGCGAGAGGCGCCAGGAGACCGCCGCCCGTTCGGCTCCGGTAGCCGCGCTCGACAGCGCCCCCTCGAGCGCATCGACGGCCGCCTCGGGCCGGTCGGCCTCGTAGAGCTCGTCAGCGAGCTCGACCGCTCCCTCGTCGAGCGCGACCACCCGCACCGCTGCGAGCACGATCATCGAGAGTGTCACCAGGTTCCTCGTACGCATCTCCACCTCCGCGCGGCCATAGTAGGGAGTCACAAACTCTGTTGTCAACACGGACGGGTCGGTATAATGGCCCGGATGTCGAGCTACCTCCTGCCCGTCTTCTACGCCGTGCTGCAGCTGATCATGCTCATCGCGGTGGGTTTCATCGTGCGTCGGACCGGTCACTGGTCGGATCGCTTCTTCGCCGAGCTCAGCCGGTTCGTCGTCCGGGTGGCGCTGCCGCTCTACTTCGTCGCGCGCGTGGGCCGTACCGATCTGTCCGGACTCGGTCAGCTTCTCATCATGCCGCTCGCCGGCGGGGCGATGGTTGGGCTCGGCCTGGCGTTGAGCTTCGGGCTCTTCGCGCTCCTGCCCTTCTCCGGAGCCAACCGCCGGGCGGGAATCGCGATGGCGTCGTTCGGCAATTCCGGGTACATGCCGCTCACGATCGGAGAGATCGTCCCGGTCTCGGTACCGATCATCGCCGAATCGTTCGCGCCCGATCTCGTACCGGTCCACGTCGCCGCCTACCTCGTCGTCTTCAGCCCGCTGCTGTGGTCAATCGGGAACCTCATCATCACGACCCCTGAGGAGGGCCGGCAGAGGATCCGATGGCAGAAGCTCATCTCGCCGCCGCTGGTGGGAATCGTCATCGGCCTCCTGCTGTCGCTGAGCGGCCTACCCGACCTCTCGGACAACCCGAATCTCCCGGTGGCGCACCTGTTCGACGCGGTTGACCGGCTCTCGTCCATCACGCTCCCGCTCGCGCTCGTCAGCCTCGGCGCGCTCATCGGGGGGCTCGAGGTCCCCAAGGGCGCCTTCGGCCACTACCTGGGCCTCGCGCTGTCGGTGGTGAGCGTACGTTTCGTGTTCCTGCCGGGTGTCTTCTTCGCGCTCTACGCGACCGGCAGCTTGCGCGCGCTCGCCCCCGCGGCGGTCTTCGCGCTCTTCCTGGAGATGCACACGCCGCCCGCCACGAACTTCTCGCTCATGGTCGGCGAGGCCGGCGTCAACACCGAGCACGCCGCGGTTACGCTGCTCGTCACCTACGTCGCCTACCTCCTGGCGATGCCGGTCTACCTCGTGCTGTTCATCGCGCTCGGCGGCGGATAGGCTCGTCGAGCTCGGCAACCAGCGGGGCGGTGATCCGGACGACCTCCTCGAGGAGGCGGTCGTCGAAGTCGGTGAAGGGGTTCGTGGTGTGCGAGTCGATGTCGAGCTCGCCGACGAATCGGCCCTCGTGGTAGACCGGCACGACCACCTCGGCGCGCGTCTCGAGGCTGCACGCGAGGTAGTTGTCCTGGGCGCTTACGTCGGGCACCACGAATCGGTCGCCGCGCTCGGCGGCCTGGCCGCAGATTCCGGTGCCGTACGCGATGCGCACGTGCTCGGTAGGCGCGCCTTCGAAGGGGCCGAGCAGCAGCACCTTCTCGTCGGGAACGGCGAGGTAATAGCCCACCCAGTCGTAGTGCGGAACCTCGCGCAACAGGTGGGCGCAGATCCGCGCGAGCGCGCCGCCTGGGTCGTCGTGCGAGGCGAGTCGGCTGGTTTCTCGCACGAGTTCGGCGAGTCGATTGTCCATACCCATAGTCGGCAAATATACTGTGGAGAGCATAGCTGACAAGCAGGAGCCCATGATCAGGATCAACGACAACTACCGCAAGCTCAAGAAATCGTATCTCTTCGTGGAAATCGCACGCCGGGTCTCGGAGTTCCAACAGGACAATCCGGACACGCGCATCATCAAGCTCGGGATCGGCGACGTCACGCGAGCGCTGCCGAAGAGCGTGATCGCGGCGTTTCACGAGGGTGTCGACGAGCAAAGCGCCGACGAGACGTTCCGCGGCTACGGTCCGGAGCAGGGATACGAGTTCCTGCGAAGCGCGATCGCACAGAGCGATTTCGCGCCGCGAGGCTGTGACATCGCAGCCGACGAGATCTTCGTGAGCGACGGCGCGAAGTGCGACACGGGCAACTTCCAGGAGCTCTTCGCCAGCGACTCGACCGTAGCCGTGCCCGACCCTGTCTACCCCGTCTACGTAGACACGAACGTGATGGCCGGACGCACCGGCGTCTTTCGCGACGGCGCGTACGAAGGGTTGCGCTACCTCCACGGCACCGAGGAAAACGGCTTCGTCGCGCCACCGCCCGACGAACCGGTCGACCTCGTCTACCTCTGCTTCCCGAACAACCCCACCGGAGCGGTCGCGACGAAAGAACAGCTTGCCGAATGGGTCGCCTGGGCGAAGGAGCGGCGCGCGTTGATCCTGTTCGACGCGGCCTACGAGGCGTTCATCCGCGACGAGACGCTGCCCCACTCGATCTACGAGGTCGACGGCGCGCGCGAGGTCGCCGTGGAGTTCCGCAGCCTCTCGAAGACAGCCGGCTTCACGGGCACGCGCCTCGCGTATACGATCGTTCCGCGTGACCTCCGCGCGGCGGATGCGGAAGGAGAGATGCACCCGGTCTGGGACCTCTGGAACCGCCGTCAGTCGACGAAGTTCAACGGCGTTTCCTACCCGGTGCAGCGCGCGGCGGCGGCCGTCTTCACGCCCGAAGGCAGGCGCGAGGTGCGCGAGCTCTCCGACTACTACCTGGCAAACGCATCGCTCATTCGCGAGACGATGAGCGACCTCGGCTACTCGTGCACGGGCGGCGAGAACAGCCCGTACGTGTGGATTCGCACCGGCACCGATTCGTGGAGCTTCTTCGATTCGGTTCTTCGGAAAGCCGGCGTCGTGATCACGCCGGGTGCCGGCTTCGGTGCCGGCGGCGAAGGGTACGTACGGATATCCGCGTTCAACCACCGCGAGCAGGTCGAGGAAGCGCTCGCGCGGATACGGTCGGCGCTGGCGTAGCCGACCGCTCGCGCGGGCTCGAAACGAGCGTGGCGGCTAAATCAGGTGGCCCATCTCGGCTCGCTTCGTAGCGAGGTACTTCTCGTTGTGCTCGTTCGAAGGGATGACGACCGGAATCCTTCGGGTGATGGAGAGCCCCTCGGCTTCGAGCTTCGTGATCTTGTCGGGATTGTTGCTCAGGAGCGCGATCGATTCGATGCCGAGCAGCTCGATGATCCTCGCGGCCACCGCGTAGTCGCGTGCCTCGGCGGGATACCCGAGATAGTGGTTCGCCTCGATCGTGTTCAGGCCGAGGTCCTGAAGCTCGTACGCCTTGATCTTGTTCAGCAGGCCGATACCTCGCCCTTCCTGCTTCATGTAAACGACCGCGCCGTACTCCGCTTCGGCGATGTAGTCGATCGCCGCCTCGAGCTGATCGCGACAGTCGCACCGGAGGCTTCCCCACACGTCGCCGGTATGGCACTGCGAGTGGACCCGCACCGGAACATCGGTCTTCCCGGAGACCTCGCCGCGAACGAGGGCGGTATGTTCCTTCTCGTCGCGCTCGTCGTAGAAACCGTAGACACGGAAATCCCCGTGGCGCGTGGGCAGATCTGCGGACGCGACGAGGTGAACCTGAAGCGACTTGCTCGAACGCGTCCTGTGCGTGCGAGAGGCGGTAAAGTCCTCCTCGAGGAAGCTCGGCTCGCCGGTAAGCTTTGATCGGAGCTTCACGTGATCGACCTCGACCTTCATCTCTACGTCGGCCATTTCGAACCCTTTCATCTCTCCATTCCTTCCAGTCGGAAGGTACGGCTCTCCCCAGGGAGCGTCAACAAAACGCTTCACTACCCAGATGGCCCTCCGCGTTCAGTATACTGTGGGCTGTGAACGAGTGGCGACCACGCGTAACCCTCTCCTACGCCCAGAGTCTCGACGGGCGAATCGCGACGGCGAGCGGACAGTCGCAGTGGATATCGGGCAACGAGACGCTGCGGCTCGCGCACGAGCTGCGTCGCGACCACGACGCGATCCTCGTGGGCGCCGGTACGGTGATCGCCGACGATCCGCGGCTGACGTGTCGGATCACCGACGGGCGCAACCCGCACCGGTGCGTGCTCGACTCGTCGCTCCGCATTCCGACGACCGCGCGAGTCGTCGCGCACGCCGGTGAGGTAGCGACATCGGTGTTCCACGACGGCTCGGCCGCGGACGACGGTTTCGCCCGCCGTGCCCGCACGCTCGGGAACGCCGGCGTGGCGCTGGTCGGGGTACCGGCTTCTGAGCACGGTCTCGACCTGCGCGCGGTCCTCGAGCGATTGTACGCCTCGGGGGTTACCACGCTGCTCGTAGAGGGTGGTTCCGGAGTCCTGACGAGCTTCTTCCGCGCGCGCCTGGTCGACCGGCTCGTCCTGGTGAGCGCGCCGATGATCGTGGGTCGCGGTATAGAGGCGGTCGGCGACCTCGGTGTCGAACGCCTGTCGTCGGCGCAACGCGGGACGACGAGATCGGTGCGCCGACTCGGGGACGACGTCGTCTGGGAGATCGACTTTGAAGGCGAGT
>CAYWJH010000019.1:0-45064 GCA_964458555.1 uncultured Spirochaetaceae bacterium
GACCAGTACCACCTCTCGCGCGTGTTCAAGGAGTACACCGGGGTCTCACCTTCGGAGTGGCGACGCCGCGGAGGATAGGCTACCGTGGGTCGGCCCGGCTCAGATGTGGAAGATCTTCTTGAACTCCGCGTGGTGCTCGCGCAGCCGCTTGTTGATGAACAGGATCAGGACGAAGAGCGACAGGGCGCACGCGAACGCGATGAGCGACCAGCTTACCAGCAGCTCGCCCGAACGTGCCCGGTTGATGACGAGCTCGAGCCCCACAACGAACAGGCCCGCGCCGAGCACGCCGACCGCCACTCCCTGCAGCGCGTTCAGGCGTAGCCGCGAGACGATCAGCGCGACGACACCGGTCACGGCGGCTACGAGCAGCGTGATGGGCAGCGCGAGCTCGAGAAACCACTTCTGTTCTCCGATCAGCAGATCGAGCAGGAGCAGAAAGCCGGCGACGATCGCGGTCTCTACCAGCAGCAGCGCCGCCGGCGTGCGGACGAAGGCGATGAACCCCGCGGCGAACAGGTAGACGAAGCCGATCGCGAGCAGCGGATAGAGCGACCACGAGAGGGCGAAATCGAACGCGAAGTCGGCCGCAAAGATCACGATTCCGGCCGTGAAGGCGACGAGCGACACCATCTCGAACAGCCAGATCTTCGCGCTGCGGACCGTGTGCTCGTCCTCGGGCGTGACGGTCGCGCCCGGTCTCAGCGCGTTCTCCCGGTCCTGCTCCGATTCCTTCTGACGCCGGGCCTCCTCGGTGACGGGTTCGCCGCATAGCGGGCACTCCTGGAGACCGTCCTCGATCATCACGCCGCAGTTCTTGCACTTGGTCATGGGTGTTGCTCCGATACGATGACGTTGAGTCCGTCGCGGACGAGCGCACGGAAGAACCCGCGTTCGACCGCTCGATTCTGGATCACGCTGCCGAAGGTCACGTAGAGCTCGTCGGCATAGCTCGCGACCGCGCAACCCGTCTTGTACGACGTATTCGGGCCGAGAACGAAGCCCACCGACTTCACGTACGGGCGTGCCTCGTCGGGAAGGATGAATCGACCCAGGTTCGAGACGACCCCGGAATAACTTCGGCCGCCGATCGTCCGGTGGAGGTAGCCGAGATAGGCGTCCTTCAGCACGCGCGGGACGACCCGCACGAACCGGTTGCGCTCGCCGCCGACGTTGCGCGCGATCTGTCTGGCGAGCTCGGTCGGTTCGACCTGAATGTTCATCTCGTGGTGCACCCGGCGGACGATGCTCTCGAGCTGCCAGTCGCCGAGCCGAAGGTCGATCTCCGGAGAGACGAAGAGCGAGAAGTTGCGCATGGTCTGTGAGGGGTAGAGGCGCCGCATATTCACCGGCACCTCGATGCGGATGATCCTCGACCGCGGCTTGAACAGCCCTTCGGCCTGGTGCTCGCATACCGATTTGATCGAATCCATATAGAGGGACACGATGTACTCGGTAAGCGTCGCCCCGTAGCGCTTCGCGGTTGCGAGGGCATCTGCAACCGGGAGCCGCCCGGTCACCGTCCGATAGCCCCGGACGAACGGCATTCCGCCCACGTGATACGCCGGTTCGAGGTCCGGCGCTTTGGGCACGCCCGGCCTGTAGAGCCGCTGGAACGCGTCCTCATACTCCTCGTGCGGCACCGACGACTCCGGATCCATGAGGAGCGAACCGGGCGAGACGTCGGCACCGATCAGCCGGAGATACTCGACGATGAGCGAGCCGAGGAAACGCATCGCGCCGTATCCGTCGGTCAGAACGTGCGAGAAGTCGGCTGCGACCGTGCCCTCGCGGGCGTAGACGTGCAGCAGTTGCTCGTCGGTGCGGTTGAGCGAAATCTGCGTCAGCGGCTGCCGCGGAAGCGGTCGGATGCGCGGGTAGCGGCTGTGGCGCTGCAGGTAGTACCAGAAGAAGCCACGCTTGAGGTGGACCTGGTAGTAGGGGACGCGGTCGAGCAGCCGATCGAGCGCTTCCTGAAGCTCCGCGATCCGCACGGGTTCGCGAAGCGTCACCGAGACCCGAAACACCGCGGGGGTCGCGTCGCTGTGGGCCGGAGGGTAGATCTTCGCCGCGTTGTCCAACCGCAGCCAGTCGTCGTCGATAGGTAGTTCACTCATACGGCGCGCTTCTCTGTCTAGAGTACCGTCGGAGAGCCGGTCGAACAAGATCGGCTCAGCCGAACGCCGCTTCGAGGAGCGGCATGAGCGGGTCGTGGCCCATCACGAGGAAGTAGAAGAGCGAGGCGAACCAACCGTGGAGGACGCCGATCGGCCAGAGATTGCGGGTTCGGAAGAAGATGAGCGTCGTCGCCGCGCCCATGAAGAAGGTCGCGATCATCAGATCGGTCTCGGGAAAGTGGATCGCGCTGAACACGAGCGCGGAGACCATGACGATGACGAACTCCGGCGTGCGTTCGCGCGTAAGAGCCATGAGGTTGTCGGCGAGCAGAGCGACGAGCAGGAACTGCTGGATCAGGCCCCACGCGGGATAGAGCAGCAGGATGAGCGCGAGGTTACCGTTGACGACCGCCCCCCCGGCGAATACGGCGGAGACGACGCAGAACGCGGTGCCCGCGGCGAGCGCGAGAGCACTCAGGATGGTCGCTTCGTGAATGCCGGCCTTGCGGAACCCCCACCGCCTTAGAATCGTCGGGTTCGCCTTGTGCCGCAGGACCACGTAGGACGCCCAGAAGGCGATCGCACCTACCGTATACGCCAGGTCGAGTCCGAGCCAGTCGGCGAGGATGAACTTTCCTGCGGCCGTGATACCCGCCGCAACGAGCTCGGTCGCGCGGCCGCGCAGGCTCTCGCGGAGCTTCGGCAGTCTGGTATGTCTCACGAGTCCTCCAGCGGCGAGCATAGCCTGAGAACGCGACGCGGGTCACCCGCACCCTGAGCGCGGATGGGAGGTGACATCGGCGCGTGCGATCTGCTATGATCGGAACCTCCAGAGCAGCCCATGTCCAACGCAACCGACTACCGCGAACACGTCTCGGACTCAACCTACGCGCAGCGGCGCGCCGAATTCCGCCGCCTGACGCTCGCCTCGCCGGGGACCGGGCCTTTCACCGAGCTCGTACGGCTCATCGAGGGCGAGTCACCCGATCCGGCTCTCCTCGTGGGTGCCGCGGAAAAGCTGGACGCACGCGTCGACTGCGCCGACTTCCTGCTGCACGGCATCCTCGCGATTCTGCATCGGTTCCCGGAGTCCGAGGACGGCGGCGATCTGTTGGGCGACCGGATGCGCGAGACGTTGCGCGGCGCGGTCCTCGGGTTCAAGTACTGGCCCGACGAGCCTGGCGCCGACAGCATGTGCACCTGGACCGAGAATCACCAGATCATGTTCGCTGCCGGGGCGTACCTCGCGGGCCAACTCTATCCGGACTACGTGTTCACGAACTCGGGTCGCACGGGGCGCGAACAGATGAACAGGTTCCGCCCTCGGATCGAGCGATGGCTCGATCTGCGGTTCCGTTCCGGCTTCAGCGAGTGGCTGAGCAACGTCTACTACAACGAGGACATGCCGCCGTTGTTGAACCTCGTCGAGTTCGCGCACGACCCCAAGCTGGGACGCAGGGCGGCGATGGTGCTCGATGTGATCCTGCTCGACATCGTGCTGAACCAGTTCCGCGGAACGCTCGGGTCCACCCACGGCCGCAGCTACGAGCGACACAAGGTCGACGGCGGATGCGATTCGACCGGCCCGGTCGTGCGCCTCGTCGCGGGCACGAATCGGTTCCAGGTGGGCACCATGAGCGCGACGCTTCTTTCGGTCAGCGCCCGCTACGCGGTGCCCGCCGTCCTTGCCGAGATCGCCGGCGATGTCGATCGCCCGGAAGTGGAGAACCGGCAGCGCATGGGGATTCGCGTCGACGACGCCGAGCAGTGGGGCCTCGGGTTCCGGTCGCTCGAGGACGGTATGGTCTTTCTCAGCCTCGAAGCGTATCTGCACGAGAGAACCGCTTCGCTCACGCTGCGGATGTTCGACGAGTTTGACTGGTGGCAGAACGAGTTCTTTGCGCCGTTTCGCCGGCGTCGCGGCCTCATTCGTCTTGCTCGACGCACCGGCCTGATCCGTCCGCTCGTGCGGGCGTTCGAGCGCGATCTGACGAGGAACACCCGCGAAGAGGTGAACACCTACACCTACCGTACGCCCGACTACATGGTCAGCTGCGCGCAGGACTACCGGGCCGGATACGGGGGCGACCAGCAGCACGTCTGGCAGGCGACCCTCGGCCCGCGGGCGGTCGTGTTCACGACACACCCGGCGAATACGCGACGGGACGGGGAGGCGGGCACGCCCAACTACTGGACCGGGTCCGGTACGCTCCCGCGCGCGGTGGCCTACAAGAACGTCGTGATCTGTCACTACCGCATCGATACATCGCCGGGGCTCTACGCTCGTAACCGCGAGCTCGTCACGCACGCGTGGTTCCCGCGCGAGGAGTTCGACGAGGTGCTCGAGCGCGACGGTTGGGTTCTCGCGAGACGCGGTGACGGATACGTTGCGCTCTGGTCACAGCACCCGTACGAGTGGCACGGATCGACCGAGCTACTCGCGAGGGGCAGAACGAACGTCTGGATCTGCGTGTGCGGACGACGCACGACGCACGGCTCGTTCGAGGGGTTCTGCGATCGGATCGCCGGGGCATCGATCGGTGTCGCCGGGCGAGGCGCGCGCGAGCGCGTCGAGGTCGACGTACTGCCGCACGGCAGGATCGGCTTCGGATGGACCGGTCCGCTGACCGTCGGCGGCTGGGAGATGCCCATCACCTCGCATCGGCACGGCAGCCCGTACCCGGTCGTGGAGGGCTACAAGCGCTACGACAACGCCTACGTCTCGGCCGAGTTTCCCGCCTACCAGGTCCAGATCCGGTGCAACGACGAGAGCCTGACGCTCGACTGGCGGGATCAGGCGCGAGGAGCCAGCGCGTTTCTCTGAGAACGACCCGAAAGGAGCGACTATGGAACTGGGACTGCAGAGCTACTGTCTGCGTGGGATCAAGGACAACGACGACGTCGCCGCCGCCGTGCGCGCCTGCGGGCTGCGCCGGATAGAGGTGTGCGCGGTTCACGCGGCGTTCGACGACTCGGAAGGAGTCGGCACGCTCGCATCCCGGTACCGCGAGAACGGCGTTCCCATCGTGAGCATCGGCGTGAACCGCATCGGACCCGACCGCGAGGCCGCCGAACGGCTGTTCGCGTGCGCGAAGGCGGCCGGTCTCGAGCGGATGAGCGTGGACTTCCCGATCGAGGGAGTCAGCGAAGCGCTCGCGATCGCCGACGAGCTTTCGGAGAAGCACGGCGTGTTGCTGGGGATCCACAACCACGGCGGGCGTCACTGGCTCGGCTCGCAGCAGGCTTTGCAGTGGGTCTTTGCGCGCACGAGCGCCCGGATCGGGCTCAGCCTGGATACGGCGTGGGCGCTCGACGCCGGACAGGACCCCATCGAGCTCGTCCGCGAGTTCGGCGAGCGGCTCCACATCGTGCACCTCAAGGACTTCGTCTTCTCCGCCGCTCGCGTGCCGGAGGACGTTGTCGTTGGCACCGGCAATCTCGACCTTGCGATCCTCGACGCAGCGCTGCGGGAGGCCGATTTCTCCGGCGAGGCGATCCTCGAGTACGAGGGCGACGTCGACGACCCGGTTCCGGCGCTGCGGGAGTGCGTAGCGAGGGTCGCGCGCGAGATGTCGCTGGTCACCGTTCCGGCGCAGGCGTAGACGCAACTTCGCGCGTAAATTCGACTACCCCTTCCGATCCCGCGGTGATAGAGTAGCGGTCATGAAAAAGCTGCTCGTGTTCATCGCGATCTACCCGCTCGTCGCGCTGCTCTCGCTGCGGGTGGGCGCGGTCCTCACCGGGTTCTCCGGCGTCGCGTCCTTTTTCCTGGGAGCGCATCCGGTGCTCGTCGTCGTAACGCTCGCGGTCGGGTTCGCGATCGGCTCCTACCTGCTCGGCGCGATCAGCGGCGACTACTCGTGGGTGGATCGTCTCTGGAGTACCGCACCGGTCGCCTTCGCGTGGGTGTACGCGGTCCGATCTTCGCTCGCGACGGCGCCGACTGTCGCCGCGATCCTGGTTACCGCCTGGGGCCTGCGCTTGTCGTACAACTTCGCTCGACGGGGCGGGTACACGACGATGGAGGACTACCGCTGGCCGATCCTGCGCACACGCATTGGGAACCCGGTTCTCTGGCAGCTGTTCAACCTGCTCTTCATATCGGGCTTCCAGGTGTCGCTCTTCGTGCTCTTCACCGCGCCCGTGTATCGGCTTGCGACGCTCGAGGGGGCCGTCTCTCCGCTCACGCTGGGGGCGGCGGTGTTCGCCTTCCTTCTGCTGATCGCGGTCGAGACGATCGCCGACGGCCAGCAGTGGACCTTCCAGAACATCAAGCGCGGAGTCCTTTCTCGAGACACTCCGCCGAGCTGGTTCTCCATCGGTTCCGCCGACGCGTCGACCGGCCTGGAGGAGGATCTCGAGCGAGGGTTCCTCACGCACGGTCTCTTCCACTACAGTCGCCACCCGAACTACTTCGGTGAGCTGGGCGTCTGGTGGGTGCTCCACCTCTTTGCCGCGATCGCCGGAGGCGGTTTGCTCCACTGGACCGGCGCGGGCGCTGTGCTCCTGACGGCGCTCTTCGTCGGTTCGACGCGGTTCACCGAGTCGATTTCGTCCGCTCGCTACGCACGCTACAGCGACTACCAGGCGCGAACGTCGGCCATCGTTCCGTGGCCCCCGGTACCGCCGGCGGAGCAGGAACAGGCGGGTTGAGCGCCGACGCGGCGCTACCGGAGGAACGGCTCGCGCGTGTACCCGCCGTCGACCAGCCTCAGGATGCCGTCGGGGTTGGCATCCTGCAGCTGCTGCGGCAGCGCGGAGTCCGGAAACGCCTGCCAGCTCACCGGCCGGACGAACCGGAGTATGGCCGCCGTCCCCACCGACGTGAAGTGCGGATCGGTGGTCGCCGGAAAGGGACCGCCGTGCGTCATGGCGTGACAGACCTCCACCCCGGTCGGGTACCCGTTGAAGATCAGCCGTCCGGCCTTCTGCTGCAGCACGTCGACGAGGTCGGCGTAGTCGGTCAGATCGTGCTCGGTCCCGTGGATCGTGCACGTGAGGTGACCCGCGAGCTCGCGGGTCACGCGTAGCAGCTCGTCGCGGTCACGCGCCGCGACGAAGAGCGTGGACGGTCCGAAGACCTCTTCGCTGAGGCTGCGGTCGCGAAGCAGCGCGGACGCGCGCGTCCTGAACAGCGCCGCCTGACCGGCCGGCGAGTCGCCGTCGGGCTGCCTGCCGGTCGCGACCGGTTCGACGTGCGCGTTGGCGCGCAGAGCCGAGACTCCCTCCGTATACGCGCGCTGGATACGCTCGTTGAGCATGGTTCCCGCCTCGACGCCGGAGATCTCGCGCCCGGTCGCCGCCGCGAGGCTGTCGAACGCCTCGCCTTCGAGTCCCACCACGAGTCCCGGATTCGTACAGAACTGCCCCACGCCCAGCGTGACCGACCCGGTCAGCCCGGCGGCGATCTGGTCGCCGCGCTCGTTCGCCGCGCCCGGCAACACGAAGACGGGGTTGATGCTGCCCATCTCTGCGTAGACCGGGATCGGCTTTGGCCGTCTGGACGCAGCGTCGAAAAGCGCGCGGCCGCCCGTGTACGAGCCGGTGAATCCGACCGCGGTGACGTGCTCGTGCTCGACGAGTCGGATGCCGACCGTGGTCCCGGGCCCGTGCAGCATCGAGAAGACGCCCGCGGGAACGCCTTCGGCCTGCGCCGCGCGAGCGACCGCCCGGCCGACGAGCTCCGACGTTCCGGGGTGCGAGCTGTGCGCCTTCACGATGACCGGACAGCCCGCCGCGAGCGCGCTCGCGGTGTCTCCGCCTGCGACCGAGAACGCGAGTGGAAAGTTACTCGCTCCGAACACGACCACCGGGCCGAGCGCGACGAGCATCCGACGGATGTCCGGACGCGGGGAGGGGGCGCGGTCGGGAAGCGCGGTGGTTATCCGGGCGTCGACCCACGAACCCTCGTCGATCACATCCGCAAAGAGACGGAGCTGGTTGCAGGTTCGGCCCCGTTCGCCCTCGAGGCGGCCGGTTGTGAGCCCCGTCTCGAGGTGGCAGCGTTCGATCAGCTCGTCCCCGAGCGCCTCGATCTCGGTCGCGATGCGTCGGAGAAACCGTGCGCGGTCGGCCGGGCGTAGACGGCGATAGGTGCTCCACGCCTCGTAGGCTGCCCCCGCCGCGTCGTCGACCTCGTCCGCCGTTGCCTGCGCGAAGCTCGTGGGAAGCGGGTCTCCCGTGACCGGCGAGACAGCCTGGGCCCGGTCTGTGCTGGCCGCGCGGAGCTCTCCGGCGATGATCTGTGATCCTTCAAGCGTCATACAATCTCCTCGTTGACCGTGTTGACGAGCGGCGGAAGCGAACCCACCGTGATGCTTACCAGGTCGCCGGGTCGCAGCGTGAACGCGTCGTCGGGGACGATTCCGGTGCCGGTCATGAGGTAGCACCCGTCGGGGAAGCTCTGGTTCCTGAACAGGTACGCCGCGAGCTCATCGGGCTCGCGTTTGAGCTCTTCGAGCGACGTGCGACCCTCGAACACCGTCGAACCCTTCCGGGTGATCGAGAGCTCGATCGTCAGCGACCGGTCGATCGGCGTCTCGCTCAGCGCAAGCGCCGGGCCGAGCGAGCAGCTTCCGTCGTAGATCTTGGCCTGCGGCAGGTAGAGCGGGTTCTCGCCTTCGATGTCTCGCGAGCTCATGTCGTTTCCCGCGGTGTATCCGATGATCGCCCCGCGCCGGTTCAGCGCGAGGACGAGCTCGGGCTCCGGCACGTTCCATGCCGAATCGTCGCGAATGCGGACCGGCGCCCCCGGCGCGACGACCGTGCGCGCGTTCCCCTTGTAGAAGACCTCCGGGCGTTCGGCCTCGTAGACGCGATCGTAGAAACTGCCTCCGCCGGAAGAGCTCGACTCCTCCATTCGGGCGGTGCGGCTGCGAACGTACGTCACCCCCGCGGCCCAGACCTCCTGCGCCTCTACGAGCGGGAGCAGGCTGTCGGCAGGGAGCTCCGCGCGGCTCGCAGCGGGATCTGCTGCCGCCCGCACGTACTCGACCGGATGCTCGGCCCGGAAGACCGCGTCCAGCGAGATCTCCGGACACGCGGCGAGGGAATCGCCGCCTCGCTCCGGATCCTTCACGAAGAAACCCAACGTCGACCTGAAGAGATAGACCATAGCCCATCCTATCGTCCCTCGGCGTCCGCGGCCAGACCCCGCGGGAGTATTCGCCCGGGCTACGCCCGGCAAATCGCCGCTGGCCAAAGCGGCGCCGGTCCACTACGATGGCGGGGCTGAGGAGGTGGTGTGCGCTACAAGCTGATCGTGTCGGACGTCGACGGGTGCCTCGCGCCCGAAGAATCGGCCGCGTGGGACTTCCGGGCGTTTTCCCGGTTAGCCGCGCTCGCCCGCGGCGATGACGGGCGGGAGCCGCTGCCGCTGACGCTGTGCACCGGCCGTCCCCAGCCGTACGTCGAGGTGCTGATGAAGCTGCTCGACGTACGCCTGCCCGCGATCTGCGAGGGCGGCGCCGTGCTCTACGCGCTCGCGGACAACCGCTCGGCGTACGGCCCGGGCGTGACGCCCGAGCGGCTCGAGGAGCTCTACGAGATCCGTCACTTCATCTCGAGCGATCTCCTGCCGCGCTATCGGGACGTCGTCTACCAGTTTGGCAAGGAGGCGCAGATCAGCCTCTACGCCGAAGACCCGGCGCGCATTCCGCTTCTCGCCGAGGAGGTCCGCCGGTTCGCCGGCCGGTTCACCGACGACCCGGTGGAGGTCAGCGCCACGCGCTACTACCTCAACGTCTCGCTGCGCGGGGTGGACAAGGGGAGCGCGTTGCGGCGGCTCCTCGCCGACCTGGGCATCCGACGCGACGAGGTGGCGTCGATCGGCGACACCGCCGGCGACCTCCCGCTGCGCGAGGAATCGGCGTTCTTCGGCTCGCCCGCGAACGCCACCGAGGAGGCCAAGGCCCACGCCGACTACGTCTCCGAACATCGGGACGTGCACGGCCTCCTCGACATCATCGAGCGCATCACACGGTAGGCGGTGCGTTCCCGATCGGAGCGAGCGCCGACCTGCCGGTCAGCACATTGGCGACGATCCGACCGCAGAGCGACGCGGAGATCACCCCTCCGGGCCACAGCGCGTAGTGCCCCGCGCACAGGACGTTCGGCACGGAGGTCTTGATCCGGTTGAGCCCCGGGAACCGCCACACCGGCGATACCTGGTCGTCGTAGCACCACCCGCCGGTCGATCCGTACGAGTTGAACGAGAAGCGCTGGATCGAAAGCGGCGTGCCGACCTCCATGTACTCGATCCGGCTCTCGAGCCCGGGCACGAGTCGCTCCGCGAGCCGTACGAGCTCCATCCCCACCTGCTGTTTGAACTCCCGATACTCGCGCGTGCGGCGGTGCGTATCGCTGCCGTTGCGCCAGTAGTCCTGCCAGCGGTACGAGCTGTAGGTCTGCAGCGTCAGGGCCGACTTGCCCGCCGGAGCGGACGGACTCTCGAGCCCGAAGTGATTGAGCGCGACCCACATCCTGCTGTGGATGTCGTGCGGCGAGTCCGGCTCGGGAAAGACGACGTCGTAGTTCGGGAAGTAGAACGGGTGCTGGGCTCCGCCGAGCGCCCGCGAGAGCTCCTCATCGCTCATGTCGAGGCCCAGGTAAACGCTGACGATCTCCTCGGTCAGTCGGGTGTTCCGTACGCGCTCGACGAAGCGTGGAGCGAAGTGCCGCGGCCCGAGCACCTGATCGACGAGCCGGAGATAGTCGCCCGCGTACACGACCGTGTCCGCCTCGATGCGCTCGCCGTCGGCGAGCGTCACGCCGGTCGCCCGGCCGGTCGTCTCGTCGACGTCGATCGTCTTGACTTCGGTGTTGAAGAGCGCGGTGCCGCCGTGCTCGACAAACCGATCGGTCAGACGGTCGTGGAGCGACTGCATGCCGCCGACCGGGTACCAGTAGTCGTTCGACCAGATGTGCCAGAACCCGGCGAAGAAGAGAAACGGCATCCGGTAGTAGCCGACCTGCGTGAACCAGTTCCGCAGACCCGGGTTCCGGACGACCGAGCACGCCTTCTCGCGGTAACGGAACGTCGACCATCG
This sequence comes from uncultured Spirochaetaceae bacterium, assembly GCA_964458555.1. Classification (GTDB taxonomy): domain Bacteria; phylum Spirochaetota; class Spirochaetia; order DSM-27196; family SLST01; genus SLST01. Next base: position 11,165 of record CAYWJH010000019.1, read on the forward strand.
CTTCAGGCGCGGCAGCCACGGTGCGATGCGCGCGAGATTCGACGCGCTCGGACGGTTCAGCAGCGGGAAGTCCCACGGGTCGTAGCTGGTCGAGAGGAAACGCGAGACCTGCTTCACCTCCTTGAACAGCGGGGCGATCCCCGGTTCATCCGGGAAGGCCGACCGCAGCTCGTCCTCGACCTGGTCGGGCGAGTCGACGTAGAAGTCGAAGTCGTCTGATACCATGCGGTAGCGCGCCTTGACGAAGTCGTCAGGACCCACGCCGATCAGGTCGCGCAGGATGGGAAAGACGAGCCCCAGGCTTTCGAACGACTGGTCGCCGCCGTCGAACGAGAATCCCTTCCGCTCGAAGCCCGACATGTTGCCGCCGGCGTGATGGTTCTGCTCGATCATCACGACGTTCTGCCCGGCGCGCGCGAGGTAGCTCGCGCACACCTGTCCGGCGATGCCTGCTCCGACGACTGCGGTGTCGTACTTCATGGACCAAGTATCGCGGTCAGCGACCTTCTACTCAATAAAGCGTGCCGATCAGGAATTGACGTCGGAGAGTCGGGCGAACAGGTCACGGTAGATCCCGTCCCGATCGAGCCGATACGCGAAGCGGCACGGGTGTCGCCGGGGGTCGTGGATGTACGAGCCGTCGTTTGCGACGCGCGGGGCGGGAATCGCAAAGCTCGACACCGACCCCGGGTGCACGAGCCACGCGATCCCGGCGATGTCCCAGATCTCCTTCGACCAGACGCCCGCCGCAGGGCCGTACTCGGCGAACCGGTCGTAGAGGAATCTCGACAACGGCTGATCGAGGTCCAGGTACGCGGCGAGCTCTTCGCGCGTCGTGGTCAGGTGGCTCGAGACGCCCATCGCCGGTACCACGTAGAGCGGGACACCCGAATCGAAGACGACCCCCGTCGCGGTGATGTCGCCGTTCAGGTTGAACTCGCCGTTGCCCGGCCAGTACGGGTAGTTTCCGCCCAGCCACACGACGGTGCACCGCTCGGCGAGCCGTGGTTCCATGAGCAGCGCGGAGGCGACGTTCGTGATCGCTCCGATCGCGATGATCGTCAGCCGGTCTGAGTGCGTCGCGCTCATTCCCCGCTCGACCATGTCGCGCGCGGCGTCGCTCTCCACCGGCGTCTTGGCATCCGGGAGCGTCCGATCCGCGCCGCGGAAGTGCGGGAAGCTCTCCATGCCGAGCCGTGCGAGGAGCTGCCGGATTTCCTCGTAGCTCTTCTCCATGCCGTCGCCCGGAGAGTCGGATCGCTTGTTGTGGAACGGGGCGGCGTAGAGCGCTTCCGGTCGCACGACGTCGGGGGATCGGAGAAGGTAGGCGACCGCGAACTGGTCGTCGATCTCGTTATAGGTGTCGGTGTCGAGCACCACACGGGGGCGGGTTCCTGAGCCGGGATTCGGCGGCGGCAACGTCGGTTCGGACATGATGAGCACCTCCACGCTCGAGCTGATGCAATCGTGCCAGAGCGAGCCGAGCGTGTCCACGCCCTGTTCGTCGGCCGGTGATCGGCGTATCCTCCTCGTCTCTCCGTCGCTACACCGGCATCGGGGCGATTACGACCCGCTCCTCGCGCGGTTCCGGTTCGAGTAGCAGATGCTTCCGAAAGGCCGTACGGTGTTTGCGCGACCGGCGGTGACCGTGTACGCTCGGGTATGACCTCACGAGGCCGCGGCGAGCCCCCGCTCCACTCATGAAGCGCGGCGTGCGCGACTACGAGCCGCAGCGACTCACGCTCGTGTTGCCCTACGGCATCGCAGTGGCGGCGTTGCTCGTGCTGATCGTATTCTCGCAGCGTATTCCCGGCGATGCGGTCCGGCTCGACGCGGGGTGGCAGTACACGTGGGAAGATCTATCGGTCTCGCAGGTGACCTCCGGCGCCGGCGCCTGGAGCGACATCGGCTATCCGAGCAATCCTTTCGGGCGCGACGGCCGCTCGTTCGTCTGGTTCCGGCGAGAGCTACCCCGTGAGATGGTGGACGATCCGCACCTGTTTGTCTTCAGCGTCGACACCGCCGCCCGGGTTTACGTCGACGGACGGCTCGTGCACCGCTGGAACGACTGGACAGGAGACGAGCCGCCGGAGTTTTCCGGCTGGCCGCCCAACGTGATCGAACTGCCCGATGACTACGGAGGACGGACGATCGCGGTGAGGGTGGCGTCCGACTATCGTGACATCGGCCTGTGGGGAACGATCTTCCTCGGCAGCGAGCGGACGATCTACAAGTCGATCCTCGTACGGGATCTCCCGCTGCTCACGATCGTCGTCATCTGCATCGCCGCGCTCGTGATCATGACGGCACTCATGAAGCCGAAGCCGTCGAAGAGCGGTGTCGCGCTGGGCGTGTTGCTGCTCGTGCTCGCGGTCGCCGTTGCCTCGTCGGCCTTCGCCCGGGTGGTGCTCCTCGACGACCCGTACCTCTGGTTCGTGGTCGAGACGAACGCCTACATCGCGGTCGTAGGGCTCGCCGCGCTGGTCATCCGGAGCATGGTGCCGCGTGCGTTCCGGATGTGGACGACCGTTTACCTCGCGCTCGCCGTAGCGACGGCGTTCGTGGCCAACGGCGGGACGCTGCTCGGGCTCGTCGAGCTGCATACCTTCACCGCGGTGATCGACGCGCTCACCGTTGTCGGCGTCGTGCTCGTGAGCGCGCTCCTGCTCGCCAGGTCCGTCGAGCAGGCGGAGAACCGGTTCCTGATCGCGAACTTCGGCATCATGGGCTTGCTCTTTGTCGTGAGCCTCCTCATCTCCTACGGTGCCATCCCCTGGGTAGACAACGTCGTCGCGCTCGTCGTGTTCCAGTTCGTCGCCGGCCTCGTCTACGTCTTCCTGCGCCAGTACCGCTTCGTCGTCGTCCAGCTCGAAGAGATGGCAACAACGATGGAAGAGCGGATCGACGAGCGGACCCGAATGCTCGAGGAGATCAACCGTGCGCTCGCCCGCGAACGGGAGTTCTTCGCCGAGGAGTCGCGTCGAGATTCGCTGACCGGCCTGTACAATCGCGCCTACGTCGACCGCGTGCTCGATCGTCTGCTCGACCCCGACACCGCTCCACCATCGGGCCTGTGCGTCGCCATGGTCGATCTGGACCACTTCAAGCAGGTGAACGATACCTGCGGGCATCAGGCCGGCGACGAGGCGCTCCAGCGCGTCGCCCGGACGCTCGGGGACAATCTGCGCGGGTCGGAGGTGCTCGGTCGCTACGGCGGGGAGGAGTTCATCATCGTCTTCCCCGAGACGACCGCCGACCAGGCGCTCGGTATCGCCGAGCGTGTCCGGTCCGCGCTCGCCGCCGATGAGGCCTCGTCGGAGACCGCGGTCACCGCGAGTATCGGGGTGGCCGCGTATCGCGGGCAGCCGGCGCACGACCTGATCGCGGAGGCCGACCGGGCGCTCTACGAGGCGAAGCGCGCCGGGCGCAACCGGGTGCGACGGGCGTAGGCAGGGGGCGAGCGCTTCGGGGCGCTGCGAGCACGTGGACGAAGAGAGAGGCGCCCCGGTGGGCGCCTCTGCAAGAATCGCGTCTGCGTGTGACTCTGTCCTATCGCCGGCGTTCGCGGCTCAGGGAGACGCGAGCTCGTGCGCCTCGTTGGCCTCCGCCTCCAGCTCGGCGAGCGTCTCGTCGATGTCGGCTCCGTCGAGAATGGCGTTATAGGCTCCTTCGGCCAGGTCGCGGATCTCGTCGTACCCGGCGTAGGGCGGCTCCGCGGTCGTGTCGCTTTCCTGCAGGATATTGAACGCGGTCTCATAGGCCGGATTCTGGGCGAAGTAGTCGCCCAGGTTGTTCGCGACGCTGCGGCGGACCGGGAAGTAGTTCGAGATCCTGACCCACTCCGCCTGCTGCTCGGGGGCGCTCATCCAACGTACGAAGAGCCACGCGGCGAGCTGCTCCTCCGGCGTCGTCTTGGGAACGCTCAGCGAAGCGCCGTATACGTTGACCCGAGGTGTATCGGTCGTATGCGGGATGGGAGCGACGCTCCACTCGAAGGAGCCTGCCTCACCGGCGTCGACGGCCATCTGGTAGAAGGGCAGGCCGCTCGTCGAGCCCATCGTGAAGAGCACCTTCCGGTTGCCGAAGTCGGTCTGGTCGCCGTAGCGCTCGGCGATCTTCTTCGCGTAGCCGTCGTCGTAGAGCGCCTTCATGAACTCCATGCTCGCGCGCATCTCCGGCGTGTCGTAGCGGTAGCCGGCACCGCCTTCCGCCGCGATTTCGCCGCCGCGGGCGATGATCATCGCGTAGACGTTCGACGCGTCGGTGCGAAGCGCGTAGCCGTAGGTACCGGCCGCGTCGTCGGTCGCCGCGGCGGCCATTTCGCGGAACTCCTCCCACGTGGAGGGCGGTCCGTCGAAGCCGAGCTCCTCGAGCCAGGTCTTGTTGTAGTACATGACCTCCGCCGACCGGTTGGGCGGGAAGCCCAGGCGCTCGTTGTCGAACTGGGCGTTGATGTCCTGTCTGTAGAAGCCCTCGAAGAAGTCCTCCGGCTCCTGGATACCGTAGACGGGGTGCTGCACGTAGGGGCGCAGGTCCACGAGTCCGTCTGCGACCTGGTAGCCGGCGGCCTGGTTCTGGTAGGCGACGACGAGGTCGGGCACCTCGCCGCCCGCGAGCCCGGTGATCATCTTGTTGTAGATGTCGCCGTAGCCGCCCTGATACTCGCCGACGACGGTGATGTCCCACTCGTTGGTCTCGTTGAAGCGCTCGATCATCGCGTCCAGACCTTCCCCGCGCTCGCGGCTGTGCTGGTGCCAGTAGGTTACGGTCTGTCCCGTGGGATCTACGCCGGCGAGCGGATTATCGCCTGCCGGTCCGGAACCTTCCTCCACGGTGCCGGTGGCGAATGCGAAAGCTGCTGTGAGTACGAGCAGCAGCAGCACGATCGTTCGTGTGAAGAGCTTGTTCATCTCTCCCTCCTCTTGGGTTTTTTCTCCCGCCTCAACCTTTCAGGCCGGTGCGGGCGATAGCCTCGGTTATCTGGCGCTGCGCGATGATGAATATCACGATCACCGGAAGCAGCGCGATCATCGCCCCGGCGAGCCGCAGATGGATGAGCGCGGCCGCCTCGTTGATGAAGGTCGTCAGTCCCACCGTGATGGGTCGCCATCGCGGAGTCTGCGTGACGACGAGCGGCCACTGCAGCGCGTTCCACGTCTGGGTGAACGCGAGAAACCCGACGGTGAACAGCGGCGCCCGTGCGAGCGGGATGACGATGCGTCCGAGCATCCCCAGGTGCGTGTCGCCGTCTATGCGGGCAGATTCCAACAGCTGTGTTGGGATTTGATTAAAGAACTGCCGCAGAAGGAAGATGAAGAAGGCGCTTCCCATGAACGGGATCGTGAGCGCCGGCAGTTTGTCGATCCACCCGAACCGCGCGACGATCAGGTAGTTTGGGATCAGGAGCACCGTCTCCGGGATCATCAACGTCGCGAGCAGAACCGTGAAGATCACGTTCTTACCGGCGAACTTGAGCTTGCTGAAGGCGAAGGCGGCGGGAATGCTCGACGCGTAGATACCGGCGAGCGTGACCGCGGCTATGATGACGCTGTTGACGAAGTATACGGAGAAGTTCGAGTCGGTCCATGCTTCGGCGTAGTTTTGCCACTGCGGGACGGCGGGCCAGAAATCGGGGTCGAAGGGGATCGCGCTCGTGCGGGTTACCGTCTCGCCGTAGGTCTTGAGGCTGTTTGCGATCATGTAGAGAAACGGCAGGAGGGCTACGAATCCGCCTGCGACGAGGACCGTGTAGAGCGCCGTTCGCGCCACCGCGCGCTGGCGCCGATAGGAGGAGGTTGCTTCCACGAGGGCCGTGCTACTCGCCATAGTGCACCCTCCGTTCCATGAGCCTTCGTTGCACGAAGGTGAGCCCGAGCACGAGGAGGAAGAGCAGGAGCGCCATCGCGGCGGCATAGCCGAAACGGCTGCGCCGGAAGAAGGTGAAGAAAATGTAGACGCTCATCGGGTCGGTCGCCCCGCCGGTCGCGCTGTTGCGAAGAACGTAGATGCTGTTGAACGCCTTGAACGTGCCGATCACGCCGAGCAGCGAGAGAAAGTACGTGGACGGTGAGAGCAGCGGCACGATGATCCGGAAGAAGACCGTCGTCTTACGCGCGCCGTCGACCTCCGCGGCCTCGTAGAGCTGGCGCGGGATGTTCGCGAGACCGTTCGAGTAGATCAGCGCGTAGTAGCCAATGTAGACCCAGTAGTTGAAGACCATGATCGACACGAGCGCGAGACTGGGCCCTTGCGCCCAGCCCTGCCAGTACTGCGCGAACGAGCCCGTCGCCTCGCCGCTGCCCCAGCCGAAAGCCATCTGGAAGACGCCGGTCCGCTCGCCGAGCCAGCCGAGGGGGCCGGCACCGAAGATGCCGAGCAGTTCGTTGGCGAAGCTCTCCGGGCGCAGCGAGAAGAGCACCTGGAAAATGGCCGCGCTCGCGACCGTGGGTACGATGTAGGGAAGGAGAAAGATGACCCGGAACGCCTGCTTGCCCGCGAACCGCTGGTCGAGCAGGACCGCGAGGAGGAGTCCGAAGCCGAGCTGTATGGGAACCGTTCCGGCGGCGTACCAGACCGTGATCCGGAGGCTGTCGAGCATGTCGTCGTCGCCGATCGCCCAGATCTGCGGCAGCACCATCGCAACCCCGACGATCCCGGCGAGGACACCGAGCCATCCGATCGCGATCCGGACGATGTCGCCGGCTGTCGTCTGCTGCCGAACAGCCGTTCGACGCGTATTGGCCGAGTGGATCACCCTGCTTGCAAAGACGATCACGACGATCGCGACGACCAGGAGGGCGGCCCATCCCAGGCTTCCGAGCGCGTCGACGTAATTCTCCGCGGCGATGAAGTCGCCGCGCCGGATTCGCCAGCGATGCGAGCTGACGAAGACCGTAAAGAAGACCGGGAAGATGCCGAACAGGCCGATCAGCACCACCGTCGGCGCGATGAACGCGTAGCCTTCCAGGTTCTCAAGCATCCGGCGTCGCTTGCGGTGCGCGTCGAGCTCCGCCTGCGATACGGTCCGAACTCCGTCTGTCGCCTGACTCATCGCGCGGAACGTACTCCCCTCGTGTGAGAATTCTATGAGGATTCTATACGAACCCTCGTTCCACAGCAACGCTCGGATGTGCTATGCTCGTCGTATCCTGAAACGAGGAGCTCTCATGCAATATCGGCCCTACGGCTCGACGGGCCGCGACGTATCCATGCTCGGGTTCGGCGCGATGCGCCTCCCGCAGCTCGAAGACGGGACGTGCGACTACGATGCGTCGGCGCCGCTGCTGCGTCGCGGCATCGACCTGGGTATCAACTACATCGACAGCGCGCGCGGCTACATCAGCGGCACGAGCGAGGTCGCGGTCGGCAAGGCAATCAAGGGCTACGACCGCGAGAAGCTCTTTCTCGTGACGAAAATCCCGAGTAACGACATCAAGAACTCGGTCGGCCGCGAGTGGCGTCGTCAGCTCGAGGAGCAGCTCGGCCGATTCGACACGGACTACATCGACCTCATTCTCTTCCACGGTCTTCGGTGGGACGCGTTCGAGGAGCACGTGAGCAAGCGAGATTACGCGCTCGAGGCGGCGCGCGCGGCGCAGGCCGAGGGGCTCGTGCGTCACGTCGGTTTCTCGAGCCACGACAGCGCGGAAAACATCGTGAGGCTCGTTGAAACCGGCGAGTTCGAAGGCGTGCTCCTGCAGTACAATTTCCTCGACGATCACAACCTGCCCGCGATCAACGCCGCGAAAAGGCGGGGCATGGGCGTCACGATCATGGGCCCGGTTGCCGGCGGGCGGCTGGGCGTGCCCGGCTCGGTCGCCGTTCCGGGCGAGGGCATCGAGGACCTCAGACTGCCGGATCTCGCGTTGCGCTACGTATGGGGCACCGACGGTGTGACCGTCGCGCTCTCCGGGATGAACGAGATGGAGCAGATCGAGGAGAACGTCGCGAGCGCGGAGAACACCTCGGCCATGGGCGAGGCCGAGGCGGCGCAGATCGAGGCCATTCTCGAGAAGAACCAGGCGCTCACCGAGCTCTACTGCACCGCCTGCGGCTACTGCATGCCGTGTCCGAACGGAGTGAACATCCCTGAAAACTTCCGGTACATGAACTGGCACCGCGTGTGGGGCCTGACCGAGCAGGCGAAAGAGGCGTACGCGAAGCTCAGCGAGGAGGGCTTCAACGCGCCCTGGTCGCCGCAGAAGATCGTGGGCCTGTCGGCCGAACACTGCATCCAGTGCGGGGTATGCGAGCCCAAGTGTCCGCAGAACATCCCCATTCGGAAGCAGATGAAGGAGGTCGCCGCGACCCTCGGCGGATGAGCGGACGTGGGGCGGCGGACGAGCGGTGCGCCGGGCCGGCGGGGCGCCGGCGTCTTGGCGCTCGACCAAATATTCGGTAGATTGCCGGCACCCCCTTTGAGGAGCGCTCATGCTCGAAGTTCAGGAGATCACGAAGCGCTACGGTGATACCCTCGCCGTGGACGCGCTCTCGTTCGAAAGCAACGCCGGAGAGATCTTCGGCCTGCTCGGCCCGAACGGCGCCGGAAAGTCCACGACGATCCGGATGATCATGAATATCATCGCTCCCGACTCGGGGAGCATCTTCTTCGCCGGTTCCCCGCTCACCGAAGACGACAAGAACCGGATCGGCTACCTGCCCGAGGAGCGTGGGCTCTACGGGAACGTGACCGTCGGCGACATGCTGCTCTATCTCGCCGCGCTCAAGAACGTCGCCCGTTCGGATGCCGCGCCGAGGATGGACGAGTGGCTCGAGCGGTTCGATCTCGCCGAGTGGAAGGACCGAAAGATCGAGGAGCTCTCGAAGGGGATGGCGCAGAAGATCCAGCTCATCGCCGCGATCCTGCACGACCCGGATTTCGTCTTCCTCGACGAGCCCTTTGCCGGTCTCGATCCGGTGAGTACCGATGTGCTTCGCGAGGCGATCCTCGACCTCAACCGCGCGGGCAAGACCCTCCTTTTCTCGACGCACAACATGGAGCAGGCCGAACGGATCTGCCACCGCGTGCTCATCCTCAACCACGGCCGCACCGTCGTTGACGGTCGGCTGGCCGACGTGAAGGAGCGCTACGGTCACCGCACGGTCGTGCTCGAGTTCGACGGCGATATCGACTTCCTCCGGCAGCACGAGGCGGTCAAGAGCCTCATCCACTATCCGCGGTGGGCGGAGATCGAGCTCGCGGAGGGCCACGGCGCGGATGCGGTGTTTGCCGCGCTCGCCGGGAGGGTGTCGGTTCGCAGGTTCGAGGTCGTGCGTCCTTCGCTTCACAAGATCTTCGTCGACCAGCTTGGAGGGCCGAACGATGAGTGACCAGTCCCGCGACAAGACACCGCAGCCGCGGGCGGCCGTCCGATCGAGCCGGGGCCGGACGCTCTCGCGGAAAATGCTCCGCGTCGCCGGGATGGAGTTCCGGCTGACCGCGGCGAACAAGGCCTTCGTGATCATCACGATCATCGGTCCGTTTCTCATCGTCGCGATGAGCATACTGCCCAGCCTGCTCGCGATGGGCGGCGGCGGCGGCGATGCGAGCCGCGTCGCGCTCGCCGGCGATCCGGAGCTCCGCGCTGCGCTCGAGCCCGCGTTCTCGGGTGCACCCGTCGACCTCGTCCGGGCCGGCGACAGCGAGGCCGCGCTGCGCGACGCGCTCGACGCGGGTACGATCGACGGCTACGTCGTGCTGCCGGAGAACGCGAAAGAGGTGGAGACGCTCCGCTTCGTGACCGCCGGCGGGGCGAACTTCCAGCTCGTGGGAACACTCGAAGGCATCATCGGGCAGGTGATCGTCGCGCGGCGGCTCGCCGAGGCGGGGTTCGATCCTGCGCAGGTTCGATCGCTCACCGAACCGCCGCGGCTCGAGGTCCGGCGCATCGACGGCGAGGACGACCAGGCCGGCCAGGACATCATGAGTGTGCTGTTCACCGCGCTCGCGTTTACCTTCCTGCTCTACATGACCATCCTCCTCTACGGGCAGTCGATCGGCAGCTCGGTCCTGCGCGAGAAGCGGTCGAAAACGGTGGAGATCATGCTCTCGTCGGTGAACCCACGCGAGTTGCTCGTGGGAAAGATCGCCGGTAAGGCCGGGGCGAGCCTGCTGCAGTACACGATCTGGATCGGCATGGCGGTTCTCTTCCTGCAGGTGCTCGGGCCGCTCTTCGACATCCAGATCTCGCTCGCCGGCGGCGCGGCCAACTACGTCTACCTCGTCGGCTTCTTCCTGCTCGCCTTCTTCCTCTACTCGACGGTGTACGCCGCGCTCGGCGCGGCTGCCGAGGACGAGCAGCATCTCGGTCAGCTCGCCTGGCCCGTAATCATGTTCCTCGTGATCCCCATGATCATGATCGGCGCGACGACGAGCAATCCGGACGGGACGGTGCCGCAGATTCTCTCCATCTTCCCGCTCACCTCGCCGATCGTGATGTTCCAGCGTCTCATGCTCGGTGCGCCGGCGGCGTGGGAAGTCGCACTCTGTCTCGCGCTGCTCGTCGGGTCGATCGTTCTCGTGGCGCTGCTCGCGGCGAAGATCTTCCGCATCGGGATCCTGATGACCGGGAAGCGGTTCTCCGTGGGCGAGATCGCGAAGTGGGTGCGGTTCAGGGGGTAGGCGGGGAGTCGTCGGGGGCGTCCGGTGCAGCCTGTCCCGCGGTGTACTGCTGGGGCGTTCGTCCCTGGAATCTCTTGAACGCGCGCGTAAAGTGCTTGGGGTAGAGATAGCCCACGCGCCCCGCGACTACGGCGACCGGCAGATTTCCGGGGGCGCAGCACGTCGACTTTCTCGGTGCGAACCTGGAGCGAGCGCTCGGTGAGAACTGGTTCGACGCCTGGGCGGCGATGACCGAGCGGCGCATGCGCGAGTGGCGCTTCAACACGATCGGCAACTGGTCGTCGTCGCGCTTCATCGGGGCGTCGACGCTGCCCTACGTCGTACCGCTCGCCGGCTCGATCGGCACCGAGCGTTCGATCTTCCGCGACTTCCCGGACGTGTTCAGCGACGAGTTCGCGACGGCGGCGGAGAACCACGCGAAGCAGCTCGAACGATTTTCAGGAGACCGTCGGTTGCTCGGCTACTTCATCATGAACGAGCCGCACTGGGCGTTCATCGACCGCCTCAACGTCGCGGAGAAGCTCCTCGCGAACCCCGAGCAGCTCGCGAGCAGGGAGACGCTCATCGGCTGGCTCTCCGAGCGGTACGGAGGCGATGCCGGCAAGCTCGCGGCCGCGTGGGAGGTGGACACGATTCGCAGCTTCTCCGACCTGCGACGCCCACTCGAGAACGCCGCCTCGCTGTCTGAGGCGGCCGCCGCCGACCTCGACGAGTTCAACTCGATCCTGATCAGGCGGTTCGCCCGACTACCGTCCGAGGCGGCGAAGCGCGCGGACCCGAACCACCTCAACCTGGGCATGCGCTACGCGTGGATCAGCCAGCCGGCGCTCTACGATACGGGTGAGTACTTCGACGTCTTCTCGATCAACCGCTACGGGCCGAGCGCCCGCGAGGCGGTCGACGGGATCGGCGAGCGCTCGGGCAAGCCGGTGATGATCGGCGAGTTCCACCACGGGGCGCTCGACGCCGGGCTCCCGTCGAACGGCATCCGCGGCGTGCAAACCCAGGCCGAGCGCGCGCGGGCGTACCGCTACTTCGTCGAAACGACCGCCGCGAGCTCGTGGTCGGTGGGCGTGCACTACTTCACGCTGAACGACCAGCCGATTCTCGGTCGATTCGACGGCGAGAACTTTCAGATTGGAGTGGTGGACATTTGCCAGCGACCGTACCGAGATTTCGTAGCGGGTGTCCGCACCACCAACGCCGCGCTCGACGAGGTCGTCTTCGGCGAGCGCACCCCGAGCGATGACTATCCCGAGGAGGCAACGATTGGTTTCTGAGAGCACGAACTCACGATCCGGTTCGACCGGCGATCGCGCCGCGGCGCACGCGCGCGAGCGCGCGCGGCTGGTGTTGGTCGCACTCGTCGCGTTGGTCGCCACGTCCGGCTGCGCCTCCGGTTCTGACGCCCCCATCGCGGCCGACGATCTCGCGCCGGAGGCGCTGGCGGCAGAGGAACTTCCGACCGATTGGCAGCTCGTGTGGAATGAAGAGTTCTCCGGGCGGGAGATCGCGTCTGACTGGACGCACGAGGTCAACGCGTGGGGCGGCGGCAACAACGAGCTCCAGTACTATACCGCGCGGCCGGAGAACTCGTACGTCCGCGGCGGTCGTTTGCACATCGTCGCGCGCAAGGAGTACTACGAGGGCCCCGAGGGCGCCCGCGCGTACACGAGCGCCCGACTGAACACGAAGGGTGCAGGCGACTGGCGCTACGGCCGTTTCGAGATCCGCGCGAAGCTTCCTGAAGGGCAGGGGATCTGGCCTGCGATCTGGATGCTCCCCACCGACGAGGTCTACGGCGGCTGGGCGGCGAGCGGCGAGATCGACATCGTCGAGCTCGTCGGCAACGCTCCCGACCGCGTCCATGGAACGCTGCACTACGGCGGCGAGTGGCCCATGAACACCTATACCGGCGACTCGTACCGTCTCCCTGGCGACGAGCGGTTCAGCGATTCCTTCCACGTCTTCACGCTGATCTGGGAGGAAGGAGCGTTTCACTGGTTCGTCGACGGCGAGCACTACCAGACGCAGCGTTACTGGCGCACGCAGGGGCACGAGTTCCCCGCGCCGTTCGACCAGCGGTTTCACATCCTCCTGAACGTGGCCGTGGGCGGAAACTGGCCGGGGCCACCCGACGAGACGACCGAGTTTCCGCAGGAGATGGTCGTGGACTACGTGCGGGTCTACCAGGCCGGAGGCTGAACGCCGTGGACGGCACCGGCGGTCGGCCCCTCGCGCCGGGGCCGGCGGCCGTCGATGCCTACAGGATCTTCGCCAGCGCGCCGGTCAGACGCTCCACGCTCGTGCTCCGCGCGGTGTCGCCCATCAACCCGATTCGCCAGATCCTGCCGGCAAGCGGTCCGAGTCCGGCGCCGATCTCTAGGTCGAACTCGTCGAGCAGTCGCGTCCGGACGACCGCCTCGTCGACGCCGTCGGGGACGGTGACCGCGTTCAGCATGGGCAGACGGTAGTCGGGCTCGACGAAAAGCGACAAGCCGAGCTTCTCGAGTCCGGCCGCGAGCTCGTCGTGAACGCGTCGGTGTCGCGCGTGCGCCGCCCCGAGGCCTTCCTGGAGCAGGTTCGATAGCGCCTCGTGGAGGCCGTAGATCATGTTGATAGGAGCGGTGTGATGGTACGAGCGCTTCGCACCGGCCCAGTAGCTCGTCAGCAGCGACAGGTCGAGGTACCAGTTCGGCACCTTCGACGCTCGCTCGGTGAGCCGGGCGTGCGCGCGCCCGGATACCGTCATGGGCGCGAGCCCGGGCGGGCACGACAGGCACTTCTGGGTGCCGCTGTAGACGATATCCGCTTCCCACGCGTCGGTCGTGACCGGGAGACCTCCAAGGCTCGTCACCGTGTCCACGAGCAGGAGCGCCTCCGAACCCCTGACGAGCTCGGCGATCTCCGCGACGGGGTTCCGCACGCCGGTCGACGTTTCGGCGTGAACGAGCGCGACCAGGCGGTAATCGGCGTCCTCGAGCGCTTTGCGTACCCGGTCTACGGTCACCGGTGTGCCCCATTCAAACTCGACCGTCGTGACGTCGGCGCCCAGCCGTCCGGCGAGGTCTTCCATCCGCTTCCCGAAGACGCCGTTGATCAGAATCAGCACCCGATCTCCGGGCTCGACGAAGTTGACGAAGCTCGCCTCCATACCCGCCGATCCGGTTCCGGAGATGGGGATCGTGATCTCGTTTTCGGTCTCGAAAACGGTACGCAGCATCGACTTCACCTCGTCCATGATGGAGATGAAGCGTGGGTCCAGGTGCCCGATCGTTGGCAGGCGCAGCGCATCGCGAACGCTTTGGGCGACGTTCGAAGGGCCGGGGCCCATCAGCAGTGTTTCCGTTACGTGAGTGAGCATGCTCCATATTGGCACGTGTTGCCAATTTGGGCAACCGCTCGGCGGGCGTTCACGAGTCTTTCAGCAGATCCGCTACCTCTCGTGTCGTCTCGTCCCACATGCCGCCCTCGTACCAGCCGGCCATCTCCTCGAGAAACTCGCGGTAGAGCGTCGCGAACCTCTTCGCGGCGTCCTTGTCCGTCTTCTGCTTCTCGTAGAGATCCATGAACTCGGGGCGCGCCGCTTTCCACTCGTTCTTTTTCTCTTCGACCGCACGAGGCGCCTCGATCCAGCGTCCGATTTCGGCACCCGTGCCGTCCCAGAGCGAGATGACCGGTATGTGGTCGTCACCGTCGCTCTCGTACTTGTCCTTGAGATCCTCGTGCTCGGAGCCGCGGAATACGCGCAGCTCGATGCCGGCCTTCTCGAAGAGGCTCGCGAGGACAGGAGTGTTCAGCGCGGAGTCGCCGCACCAGTCTTCGGTCATGATCGTCGCGCGCACCGGCTGCTCGTAGCTCGCGGCGCGCTGTTCGAGCGCTCGAGCGTGGTCATCGTTTGCCTCGGCCTTTTCCGCGAGCCTGCGAACGAGGGAGCGGTAGTTGCGGATGTTCCGGACGTACGTATCTACGTCGTGACCCTGCTCGAATTTCGTCTGATCCATAGTACCTCGCTTCCGTATGGGCAGAAGGTACTCCCGGCGGAACAGGCAGGCAATCCGGCTACAGCTCGATCCGGTGCAACGCACCGAGCTCCCGGTAGAGATGACTCGCGAGCCACTCGTCCGGGTTGAGGTAGCGGTGGCTGCGCATGCGCATGGGCGAGTTCACCACCACGCCGTCGGCCGCGACGTGGGTCTGCGGATCGGTGAGGTTCATCCGGGCACGGACGACGCCGTCGGTGTAGTGATGGTGAAGGTAGTCGATCGTCCCGTCGGGCGAGACGTCGAGCACGAGGCCCACGTGCGTCAGCCCGTCGTTCCACTCGGTGTCGCCGTTCTTGTCGTAGGTATTGTCCCAGAAGATGAGGTCACCGGGCTCGGGAAGCCGTGCATCGTAGAGCAGAGCGTGATCGCCGGCGATGCCGTGGAGCCGCCGGACACCGTTTCCGGCGTAGTTCGGGAAGAGATCAACCAGACGCACGCCGGCCATGGCGTAGATCGCGAGGATCGTTCCGGTGCAGTCGTAGTTGTAGTGGTAGCCGTCGACGACGAACCTCTGCGTCTCGAGCATCCGTTCGGCCGCGTCGAGGATGAGAAGCTGTCGGGCGGAGAGCCGTGCCGATGTGGTCCGTTCCGGCTCGACGACCGCTCCGCGGTCGACGACCTCCGGCTGCCCGGCGAGCGACACGCAACTGCTCAGCAGGAGGGTGCAGACCGCCCCCACCATGATCGGGATCCGTACCGGTGCGCCGGTCGAACCCCGACCGGTCCGGCTCGTTTCGCTACGTGCCTGCGTACGCATAGACGCTCCGAGTATAGCGCGTCCGCGTGCGGATCGACAGCGATTTCTCGCGGCGGCGTCGAGCGGCTATCGGGCGAAGGTGCCCATGAGCGTGTCCTGCGCGAGGACGTGGCCCTCGGCCGCGTCGACGAAGTCGTCCTTCGTCACGCCGGGCGCGAGTCCGAGCTCGACGTCGAGCGCGTACACGGTGAAGAAGTACCGATGCGTGCCGCCCGGAGGACACGGCCCCCCGTAGCCGACGTTGCCGAAGCTGTTCGTGCCCTGCGTCCCGCCGGGCACCGGGCGCTCGTCGCCGGCGATCGCCTCGGGGAGCTCGCTCGTGTCGGCCGGGATGTCGTAGTAGACCCAGTGCACGAAGGTGCCCCCCGGAGCGTCCGGGTCCTCCATCAAAAGCGCGTACGATGCCGTGCCGTCCGGCGCTCCCTCCCACGCGAGCTGCGGCGATAGGTCCTGCCCGTCGCAGCTGTAGCGCGGCGGGATCGGGCCCTCGTGCTCGAACGCCGCGCTCTCTACGGTCATGCTCTGCTCGGCCATAGTCGTTCCTCCTTCCTGCGATTCGCACGCCGAGATCGCGACAACCGCGACGAGCAGCGGAATCGTGAGTCTCGATGCGCTCCGCATACCTTCAGCATACCCTCATCGGCGCCGAATGGAAAATCGCGCATTGACAGCGCGTATACCGTTCGGTATATTGCGGGGCGTGGGCGGACGCGAACGACTCGCCGAAGCCGCGCTCGAGCTCTTCGTCGAGCACGGCTACGATGCGGTGGGAGTGCAGGAGATCGTGGAACGGGCGACGGTTACCAAGCCCAGCCTCTACCACCACTACGGAAGCAAGCGAGGGCTGCTGTCCGCTCTCGCCGCCGCGGTGGACGAGCGGCTCTTCGCCGTGCTCGCAGACGCGACCACGTACGCGCACGATCTCCCGCGCGAGCTCGAGCGCATTGTGGCCAGGCTCTTGCGCTTCGCGGAAGCCTACCCGGCGCACGCGCGCCTGCTGCTCGCCGCGCAGAACGGACCGGTGGGCAGCGAGACGCGGGACGCGCTCGGGGCGATCTGGCGGCGGCTCTCGGCGGATGTCGAGCGGTTCTTTCGGGACGCCGCGGCAGACCACGGGAACATGCGCGGTCGCTCGCGGGGGTACACGGTGTCCTTGCTCGGAGTCGTGTGGGCGTACGTCGTGCTCCGGCTCGACGACGAGCTCCACGCAGACCCACAACAGGCGCACGCGATCATGCGTCAGTTCAGCTACGGAATCTACTCGTAATCCCGCGGAGGACCAGTATGGGCATTGCCGAATCGTGGTGGCATCGGGCCGCCTTCTATCACATCTATCCGCTCGGTTCCTGCGGCGCTCCAGAGGTAAACGACGGGGCCGGGCCGGCGGTTCCGCGGATCGACGCAATCACGAGCGACCTTGACCGAATCGTCTCGCTCGGGTTCAACGCGCTCTACCTCGGCCCGCTGTTCGAGTCTGGTTCGCACGGCTACGACACGCACGACTACTTTCGGCTCGACCGCCGCTTAGGCGAGGACGACGACCTCGCCTCGCTCGTCGCGGCCGCCCACGAGCGAGGCGTCGCGGTGGTTGTGGACGGCGTCTACAACCACGTGGGGCGGGGTTTCGAACCGTTCGTGCGGCTGCGCGAGGAGGGGCCGGACTCGCCCTACCGCTCGTGGTTTCGCGGTGTCGACTTCGCCGCCGACAACCGCTTCGGCGACGGGTTCGTCTACGAGGGCTGGGAAGGCGTCGAGGAGCTCGTGGCGCTCAACCACGACAATCCTGAGGTCCGGGAATACGCGATCCGGGCAGCCGAGCACGCGCTCGAGCGCTACGACGTTGACGGTATCCGCCTCGACGTCGCGTACAGCCTTCCGTTCGAGTTCATCGACGCTCTTGCCCGTCGGGTCCGCGGTCTCCGCGCCGATGCGTGGCTCATGGGCGAGGTTGTCCACGGCGACTACGCGGCCTTCCTTGCGCCGGGTCGGTTGGACAGCGTAACGAACTACGAGTGCCACAAGGGCCTGTGGTCCTCGTTCAACGATCGGAACTTGCACGAGATCGCGCACTCGCTCGATCGGCTCTTCGGCGGGGGCGGGCTCCTCGCCGATGCGCTCGCGCGGGGCAACGTCCTGTACAACTTCGCGGACAACCACGACGTAGACCGGCTCGCCTCGAAACTGGCCGCGGACGACCACGCCTTCCCGCTCTACGCGATCCTGTGGACGATGCCCGGAATCCCGTCGGTCTACTACGGCAGCGAGTACGGGATCCGGGGCAGGAAGGACCAGGGCGACTCCGCGCTGCGCCCCGCGGCCGACGAGATACGCCGCGAGCGTCCGGAGCTCGCGGCGTATCTGCGCGAGCTGAACGAGGTGCGCGCGAGCTCGGCGGCGTTGCGGACCGGGGACTTCCGGCTCCTGGGCGTGGACAGCGCGACGCTCCTGTTCGCGCGGACGAGCCCCGGCGGCTCGACGCCCGCCGGCGGGGAGACGGTCCTCGTCGCGGTCAACGCGGATCCCGAACCGACGCAGCTCGTCGTGCCCCCCGAGGCGCGGGGGCGCTACGAGTGTCTGTTCGGCGGCGAGGAGGTCGGCTTGGATCCGTCCTCGGGGCTCCTCGACGTACCCGCGCGCGGCGCGCGGGTGCTTCGGCGCGTGGAGCGCGCCTGAGGCGGCCTACACGCGCAGCCGCTGCTCGTAGTTCGTGTGCAGCAAGTCGTGCGAGCGGTGGCCGAGCGGCTCGCCCAGGTACTGTTCGTAGAGCGCGACGACCTCCGGGTTGAGGTGCGACTTGCGTACCGGTTTGCCCTTGTCCTCTCGGTAGATCGCGTCGATCCGCGCGCGTCGAACCGCATCGGTCGTCATTCGCGGTTGGCCGCCGCCGCCGATGCAGCCACCGGGGCAGGTCATGATCTCGACGAAGTGGTACGTCCGCCTGCCGGCGGCGATCTCGTCGAGTAGCTGATGCGTGTTGCCCAGCCCGTGCGCGACGGCGACGCGCAGCTCGACCTCGTCGAGGAACGACCACTCTGGAAGCGGATCGGTCACCACGAGCGATGCCTCCTTGATCCCTTCGAGCCCGGCCACCGGAGCGACGTGCAGGTCATCGACGGGAAGCTCCCGCCCGGTGACGACCTCCCAGGCGGTCCGCAGTGCTGCTTCCATCACGCCGCCGGTATTCGCGAAGATGTCGGCCGCTCCGCTCGAGAAGCCCAGCGGCGAGTCCATTGTCCCGTCCTCGAGCGCGTCGAAGTCGATTCCCGCGGAGCGAATCATGCGGCCGAGCTCGCGCGTGGTGAGCACGTAGTCGACGTCCTGGTAACCGCTCGCGTTCATCTCGCCGCGCTGCGCCTCGAACTTCTTGGCGGTGCACGGCATGATCGACACGACGACCATCTTCTCCGGGTCAATACCGGTCTGCTCCGCGTAGTAGGTCTTCGCGAGGGCGCCGAACATCTGCTGCGGTGACTTGCACGTGGAGACGTTCGGCAGGAACTCCGGGTAGAAGTGCTCGGCGTACTTGATCCAGCCGGGAGAGCAGCTGGTGAACTGCGGGAGCGGGCCGGGAGCGGCGTGTTCGTGGCCCGAAGCTTCGCCCGCCGCGGGTTCCGTGCCCACGATCGCGTGCTTCAGACGCGTGAGGAGCTCGGTACCTTCCTCCATGATCGTCAGGTCGGCGCTGAAGTTCGTATCGAATACCGCGTCGAAGCCGAGCTCCCGGAGCGCGGTGACCATCTTGCCCGTAACGAGCGTCCCGGCCTCGTAGTCGAAGCACTCGCCCAGCGCGGCCCGGACCGCCGGCGCGGTCTGCACGACGACGTGACGCTCGGGGTCTTCGATCGCGCTCCATACCGCCTCCAGATGATCCCGCTCGGATATCGCCCCGACCGGACAGACTGCAGCGCACTGTCCGCACTGGACGCAGACGACGTCGTCGAGGTCACCGGCAAAGGCCGGTGCGATCAAGGTCTGGTACCCACGGTACTGCGGGAAGAGCGCCCCGATCTGCTGTACTTCGTTGCACGCGGTGACGCAGCGGCGGCACTTGATGCACTTGCCGCTGTCGCGCACGAGCGCCGGAGTGCTGCGGTCGAGCACGACCGGCGGGCGTTCGCCCGGATAGAACGGCTCGCCGATTCCGGTCGTGTAGGCGAGATCGCGGAGCTCGCAGTCCATGCTGCGGTCGCAGTACTGGCAGTTGCCCTCGTGTTCGCTCAGCAGAAGCTCGATCACCGTTCGGCGCGCGGCGCGGACCCGCTTCGTGTTGGTTCGAACGATCATCCCGTCGCGGACGGGGGTCGCGCACGAGGCGAGGAGCGTCTTTGCGCCCTCGACCTCCACGACGCACACGCGGCACGCTCCCTGCGCCGCGTGGTGCTCGAGGTGACAGAGAGTCGGGATGTGGATACCCACCGCTTGCGCCGCTTCGAGGATGGTTGAGCCCGGCTCCACCACGAGGTTCTGGTTGTTGATCGTGATCTCAGGCATGAAGCTCCTCCTTCTTCGTCACGCTGACCGGCTCGACCGGCTTGGCGACTTGTTTCCCGTAATCGCAGCGCAGACAGCGGTGCGATTGCCGCATGGCCACTGCCTCGCACCACGGCTGCTCGACCTCGTCGAAGTTGTGCCGTCGCCGCTCCACCGGAATCGTGTTGTACGGCTCGCGCGGGTAGGGGGCCGGTTCGGCGTCGGGATCGTAGGCCACGTCGATCTCCTGAGGCTCGCGCCAGAACGCGTCGGCGCGACCGGTCAGAAGCAGGTTGATGCCGATGGCCGCCCGCTCGCCGGCGCCGATCGCGGTGACCACCGACTCGGGACCGCTCGCCGCGTCGCCGCCCGCGAAGATCCACGGCTCGCTCGTCTGTCCGGTCTGCGGGTCGACGGCGATGAAGCCGGCGTCGGTGAACTCGAGCTCGGCGAGCTCGCCGAGCGCTGACTCGTCGAGGCGCTGGCCGATGGCAACGATCACCTGGTCGGCCGGCAGCAGGAAGCTCTCCTCGCCGGAGCTCCGCGGGCGTCGGCGACCGCTGCGGTCGAACCCGCCGAGCGTCATCGTCTCGCAGCGAAGCCCCTGCGCCGCGCCGGTTGGGCCGGTCACGACCTCGGTCGGCTGCGTCAGGGTCCGCAGCTCGACCCCTTCGAGGAGCGCTTCCTCGATCTCCTCCGCGTAGGCCGGCATCTGCTCGCGCGTGCGCCGGTAGATGATCGTGACGCTCTCCGCGCCGAGCCGCAGGGCGCTTCGCGCGGCGTCTACCGCGGCGTTACCGCCGCCCACGACGACGACGTCCTTGCCCACCGGGACCGAACCGCGGATGTTGTAGTGCCGCAGGAACTCTCCGGCGCGTACCACGCCGTCGGCATCCTCTCCGTCGATACCCATGCCCATGCACTGCGGAGCGCCCACCCCGAGGAAGAGCGCCTCGTAGCCCGCGTCACGCAGCTCGGCGACGCTCAGATCGCGGCCCAGCTTCTGCTCGGTTCTGATGTCGACCCCGAGCTGCTCGATCATCCGGATCTCCCGGGCGAGCGTCTCGCGCGGGAGGCGGTAGGCAGGGATCGTCTGCACGAGCATACCGCCCGGCCGTGACTCGCCTTCGAAGACCGTCGGCCGGTAGCCCAGTCGCGCGAGGAAGTAGGCGCACGAGAGTCCCGCAGGTCCGGCGCCGACGATCGCGACCTTGCGCGTCGCGTTCTCGGTGTTCTCGCGGACGGTGGGAAGCTGGATCACGACCTCCTGGTCGACCATGTAGCGCTTGACGCCGCGGATCGCGACAGGGTCGTCGAGCGATGCGCGCCGGCAGTGGTCTTCGCACGTGTGAAAGCAGACGCGCGCGCACACCGCGGCGAAGGGGTTGCGGTTGCGGTGCAGCGCGAGCGCCTCGGCGTACCGGCGCTCGCCCACGAGCGCGACGAAGCCCGGCACGTCCACGCCGGCCGGACACGCGCTCTCGCAGGGCGCGCGCACGAGTCCGGGGCAGACGCCGGCCGCGCAATGGCGGTCGCGGATGTGCTCCTCGTACTCGTCGCGGAAGTGACGGATCGTCGAGAGGACCGGATTGGGCGCGGTCTGTCCGAGTCCGCAGAGCGCGGTCTCTTTGATCTGCGTGCCGAGCTCGATGAGCCGGTCGATGTCCTCCATCTCGCCCTCGCCGGAGGTGATCCGGTTGAGGATCTCGAGCATGCGCTTGGTGCCCACGCGGCACGGCACGCACTTGCCGCACGATTCCTCCTGCACGAACTCGAGGAAGAAGCGCGCGACGTCGACCATACACGTCTCGTCGTCCATGACGATGAGCCCGCCGGAGCCCATGATCGCGCCGAGCTCCTGGAGCGACTCGTAGTCGAGCGGAATGTCCAAGTGATCGCGCGGCACGCACCCGCCCGACGGTCCCCCTATCTGGGCTGCCTTGAAGGGGCGACCTCCCTTCACGCCCCCTCCAATGTCGTAGACGAGCTCGCCGAGGGTCGTGCCGATCGGCACTTCCACGAGGCCGGTGTTCTCGATCGCGCCGGCGAGCGCGAACACCTTCGTCCCGCGGCTCTCCGGCGTTCCGTGCGTCGCAAACCACGCCGCTCCGTTGGCGAAGATCGCGGCGACGTTCGCGTAGGTCTCCACGTTGTTGAGTAGACTCGGCTTGCCCCACAGGCCCTTCTGGGCAGGGAAGGGCGGCCGCGGCCGCGGCTCGCCGCGCTTGCCCTCGATCGAGTTGATGAGCGCGGTCTCCTCGCCGCAGACGAAGGCCCCCGAGCCCCGGCGGATCTCCAGGTCGAAGGCGAAGTCGCTCCCGAAGATCGAATCGCCGAGCAATCCGGCCTCGCGCGCCTGGCCAATCGCGTGCTCGAGCCGCTCGATCGCGAGCGGATACTCGGCGCGCACGTAGACCACCCCCTGGCTCGCGCCCACGCAGCGCGCGGCGATCGCCATTCCCTCGATGAGCGAGTGCGGATCGCCCTCGAGCACGCTGCGGTCCATGAACGCGCCGGGGTCGCCCTCGTCGGCGTTGCACAGGACGAACTTCACCTCGCCCTCGGCCTTGCGCGTCAGGTCCCACTTGAGCCAGGTCGGGAAGCCGGCCCCGCCGCGTCCGCGCAGCCCGGACTCCTTCATCGCCGCGACAATGCTTTCGTTCGACATCTCTGCGATGACCCGCTCGAGCGCGGCGTACGCGCCTCGCGCGATCGCGTCGTCGATCCGGGTGGGGTCCACCGAACCGCAGTTGCGCAGCACGATCCTCTGTTGCGGCTCGTAGAAGGTGCCGAGCGTCCCGTCCGGAGCCGCCAGGCGTGAAGGCTCCTGCTGCGCGTCGTCGTCGCCGTGCTCGAAGCTGCGCGCGACGATCGCGGGAATGTCCTCCGCGCGGACGCCGGTGAAGGTGTCGCCGGTGGGGAGGGTCCGGACGACCGGGCCGCGGACGCAGGGGCCCATACAGCCGGTCGCGCTGACCTCCACGGTGCCGTTGCGCTCGGCGAGCTCGCCCTCGAGCGCGTCGAGCACGTCCTGCGCGCCGGAGGCGATGCAGCTCGCGCCCATGCATACGTGGAATCGCACGTGCCGCTCGTCGGCTGCTTCCTGTCGCTCGCGGGCGACGCGCTCGAGGTCTTCCTTGGTTGCGATACGCTTCATTCGGTCGCTCCTTCCCGATAGCCGGCGAGCAGCTCACGGACCTTCGCCGGCTTGACCCGCTGGTGCACCTCGTCGCCGATCATCACCACCGGTGCGAGTCCGCACGCGCCGAAGCATCGGCCTACCTCCAGCGAGAAGAGCCGATCCTCGGTCGTCTCCCCCACGTCGATGCCCAGCTCCCGCCTGAACGCGGCGAGGACTTCCTTGCCGCCGCGGACGTAGCAGGCGGTACCCAGACAGACCCGGACGACGTGCTCGCCTCGAGGCACGGTGGAGAAGAACGAGTAGAAGGTGACCACGCCGGACACCTCGCTGTACGGGATGTCGAGACGGACGCTTATGTGCTTCAAAACCGGCTTGGGAAGGTAGCCGAAGACCTGCTGGGCGTACTGGAGGACGGGGATGAGGTTGCCCTCCATATCCATGTGCTCGTCGATGTAGCGGTCGAGCTTGACGAGCGTTTCCTCGCTCTCGACCTCCGGTACCTGTGTGTGCACCCGTTCGTTCACCATGAGGACCTCCTCGGGACCGTCAGCTTCTCGCAGGACCATCAGCTTCTCGCGGCCTGATTGGAACTTGTTTTATCGATATTTCGAGTGCGAATTGTAGACCCGAAACGGCGAGCTGTCAAAGCCGCAGCGAGGAGGGAGGGTGGATTTCTCTCTTTATTTCTCGATTAGGTGGGGCGCCGCGGCGAATTGGCGGTGCGGGCCGGTCAGCGGCCCTCGAGGCCGGTGCCGAGCAGGTAGCGGTAGGCGGACAGCGCGGCCTTCGCGCCTTCGCCCAGCGAAACGAGGATCTGCTCGTAGCCGTTTCCGGTCACGTCTCCGGCGGCGTAGAGGCCGGGTACGTTCGTCGTGTTCGTCCCGTCGACCGTGATGTAGCCGCTCTCGTCGCGGTTCACCTCGGCTTCGAGGAAATCGGCGTTCGGTACCGGCTCCGGTTCGACGAAGAACCCGTCGGCTTCGATCGTACGATGCGCTTCTCCGGTGGAGACGACGACCTCGCGCGCGAACTCGTCGCCGCGGAACTCCTCTATGGACGCATGCTCGAGCAGCTCGACCCGCTCGAGTCCCTGCACCCGATCGACGAGCGTGGGGTCGCAGCTACCGTCGGGCAGCAGCGCGAGCGTCACCGCGTCGGCGTGGATCGAGAGCTCGATCGCCGAGTTGAGCGCTCGGTCGGTGTTGCCGGCGATGAAGACGCGCTTGCCGCGGAACAGGTGCGAATAGCTGATCGACGAGTAGCCGAGCCCGCGCGAGAGGAAGGTCAGCTCGCCCGGCACGTCGAGCTTCTGCAGCCTCGTGCCGGTCGCCACGATAACCGTGCGCGCCGACTCGGTCGAGCCGTCCTCGAGCGCGGCTTCGAACCCGGCGTCGCCCGCCTTCAGGCCGGTCACGCCGACGAGACGGTACGAGTGACGCAGGTACTCGAGCCGGTTTCGGTAGATCGTCACCAGCTCGTCGGCCCGGATCGCTCCTCCCGGTTCGGACTCGGGCAGCTCTACCCGGTAGTTGCTCTTGCCTCCCAGGTCCTTGCTCAGCACGAGGTAGTCGAGGCGCTTCTTCGTCGCGTAGAGCGCCGCGGCGAGCCCGGCGGGTCCGGCACCGATGATGATGAGGTCATGCATATCGCATGACTATAGCAGAATTCGGTCGGGAGCGAAAGCGTGTGCTGCGACCGAATCGAGTCAGTCGACGATGTCGGAGAACTCGATCGCGTAGGTGTACTCGGACCGGGCGTCGGAGAGCTCGACCCAGAACTCGTACGCGTCTTCGTCCGCGTCGACGCCGTGGAAGTCGTACCGGGTGGCGACGTCGGTCACCGGGACGTAGAGGCTGAGCGTCTCCTCGGGCTCGAGGATCGTCTCGTCGTCGAGCATGTCGATACCCCACATCCTCGAGTCGCCGGGCGAGAAGAAGACGTACCAGATATCGTATCCGGTCTCGTTCACGAAGCTCACCGTTGCACGAGCCGGCAGGTCGTAGCCGCCCTCCAGGTCGGCAAGCGTGACCTCGATCACGGCGCTCTCATCGTCGGTGATTTCGTACTCCCAAATGATGTACGCGTCCCCGTCCTCGTCGATGGCGAGAAAGTCGAACGCGTTCGTCGTGTCCGGGTAGTGAACGTAGAAGCCGACCTTCTCGCCGTCGTCGAGCGTCCGGGTCGTGCCCAGGATGTCGGCGCCCCAGTAGTCCGAGTCGCCGGGAGAAAAGAAGAGGTAGGCGATGTCGTAGCCGGTGTTGTTGACGAAAGTCACCCGATTCAGGTTCGCTGGGTCGATCGCCTCCGCTGCGGTCGCGACGGTGGTGATCAGAAGCGCCGCGAACAGCATCGTGATGAGGCGAAAACGGTCTGCGCGGTTCATCGGTTCCTCCTTCGACCGTCCTGGTTGCCCGGCCGGTTCGGCTTTCAGTATAACCGTCGCGTCGCGCGCGTTCCACGCCCGCGGGCGTCTCAGCCCTCCTCGCCCGGCGAGAGGTATTCGTGCGCGTAGGCGACGTAGCGCTCTGCTGACGCGGCGAGGTTCTCGCGCTCGGCCTCGCGCAGCGGCCGAAGCGGCTTCGCGGGGATCCCGGCGACGAGCATGCCCGAGGGAACGACCATCCCCGGCGGGACGAGCGCGCCGGCCGCGACCATCGCCCCGGTTTCCACGACGGCGCCGTCGAGTACGATCGCCCCGATCCCGATGAGCGATTCGTCGTGCACAGTGCAGCCGTGCAGCGTCACCCCGTGGCCGCAGGTAACGCGGTTGCCGACGACGAGCGGGTGGGTCTCGTGGGTCACGTGGAGCACCGAGTTGTCCTGGATGTTCGTCGCCTCGCCTATGCGGATGTAGTGGATGTCGCCGCGGACGGTACAGTTGAACCAGACGCTCGCGTTCCCTCCGAGCTCGACGTCGCCTATGATAACCGCACCCGTCGCGACGAACGCACTCGGGGCGACCGTCGGCGACTTCCCCTCGTACGAGTAGAGCGTTCCCCCGCCGGGTGCCGTAGCTATCATTGTCCGCTCCTCTGCCGCCGGGGGTACATTGTGCGCCCGGCGGACTGATTACCGTACACCATCGCTCCAGAGCCCGCCACCCGGTTGATCGGCCCGATCGTTGCGGGCATAATTGGCCGTCCCATGGAGAAACTCGATCTTCTGTCATCGGTCGATCTCTTTTCGCAACTCAGCCGGGAGGACGTGGGCGTCCTCGCCGATCACGCGAGCTTCTCTACCTTCGAGCCGGGCGAGTACATCTTCCGAGCCGGAACCGCAGAGCGCGAGCTCTTCGTGATCGAGCGCGGAGAGGTCCGCATCGTCAGGCGGGGAGAGGATGGGCGGGAGATCGACCTCGCGCGGTTCGTCGCCGGGGAGAGCTTCGGCGAGCAGGACTTCCTGAGCGAAGAGGTGCGCGCCGCGAGTGCCGTCAGCGAAGGGCCGAGCCGGGTACTCATCTTCCCGACGCGAGGCACGTCGTTCGACGAGCTGATGATGGATCACCCGCAGCTGTTCGCGCGGATGCTCCACCAGTTCCTCGTCATCGTCGCCGGACGAATCCGTTCGACGAACAGCCTGGTGAGCGAGAACTCGAGTTGGGTGCAGGAGTTGCGGCAGCAGGTCTTTGGCGACAAGCTCACCGGGCTCTACTCGAAGAGCTACCTGGACGACGAGCTCGCCGGTGTGTTGGGGCGCAACCGGGGCGAGGCCGGAGTGCTCATCGTGAAGCCGGACAACTTCAAGATCATCAACGACACATTCGGTCACGAGGTCGGGGATCACGTGTTGCGCATTCTCGCGAACCAGCTCAAGGCGATCGTCGCCGATGAGGGAATCGCGGTGAGGTTTCGCGGCAATGAGTTCGCGGTTGTCCTTCCGTCGACGCCGAAGGATGCGATTCTCGCGAAGGCGCGGGAGATCCGTGAGCGCATGGCGCAGGCCGATCTCTCTCCGGTCACCGGGAACGAGCGTGTTCCGCTGACCTTCAGCGTCGGGCTGACCGTGTACCCGCTGCACGGCGCGAACGCGGAGGAGCTCGTCAGGCACGCGCACCAGCTCGTCTTCCAGGCGCGCGACGAGGGAGGCGACCGGGTGCTGACGCCTCACGCCGAAGGGGGGCACCGGTGATCTCGGCAAGCCTCCTTCGACGCGTCGATATCCTCGCGAACCTCGAGGACGTGGAGCTCGAGGTGCTGCAGGGGTTTCTCGAGGAAGCCGATTGCGGGACGACCGATACGGTCTTCAACCAGGGCGAGGAGGGGCGCGACCTCTACATCGTCAGCGACGGACGCGTCGCGATCAGGGTCGCGACGCAGGATGGCTCCGCGATCGACGTCGCCGAGCTCGGCCCGGGCGACTTCTTCGGCGAGATGGCGATCTTCGAGGACGCACCGCGGTCGGCGACCTGCGTGATGGTCGAAGGGGGCCGCCTCTACCGCCTCCGCAAGGCCGACTTCTTCACGCTCATGGACCGGCATCCGCGAACGGCGATCAAGATCATGTACCGCATGGTCGCGATCACGACGAATCGGCTGAATGCCACCAGCTCGTTCCTGTCGGACCTCGTACGGTGGGGGGAGGGCGCCAGGCGACGGGCGATCACCGACGACCTCACCGGGCTCTACAACCGGCGCTACCTCGACGGCGCTCTCGAGCAACAGGTCGCCGAAGCGCTCGTGAAGAAGGGCGTTTTCAGCCTCATCATGATGGATCTCGACCGGTTCCACGCGGTCAACGACGAGTACGGCCAGGCGTTCGGCGACGAGCTCATCGCCGCGGTCGCGCCGTCGGTTCGCAATGCGGTCGGGAAGAGCGACATCGCCGCGCGCTACGGAGGCGACGAGTTCACGATCATCCTGCCGGGCCGCCGTGCGGAAGAGGCGCTCGTTGTCGCCGAGGCGATCCGCGCGGCTGTCGAGGCGCTCGAGGTTCCCGGTCCCGCAGGTATCGTCAAGGTGACCACCAGTCAGGGCCTAGCGGAGTTCCCGCGCCACGGTCGCTCGCTCGAATCGATTCGTGAAGCCGCCGACCAGGCGCTCTACCGGGCGAAGGAAGCCGGCCGCAACCGCGCGATGATCCACGCGTAGCCGCCGGATCCCGGCGCCGGCCCGGCAGACGGTCAGCGCGCGGGCGACGCCTGTTCGCGGCGTCCGGCGAGCAGCCCGCACGCCGCGCCAATGTCCTGGCCGCGCGACTCGCGTATGGTGGTCGTGATGCCCGCGCGCTTGAGCACCGCCTGGTACGCTTCGATCGCATCCCGCCGGCTCGGCCGGTACGGGGCTCCGGGGAACGGATTCCACGGTATCAGATTCACGCGCGCGGGCACCCCCTGGATGAGGTCGCGCACCGCCCGCGCCTGATCGGGTCGATCGGTGACGCCGTCGAGCATGGTGATCTCGAAGGAGAGCCGGCGCCGACCGGTCCCGGTGAACGGCGGCAGCGCGAGCGCGGCCCGGTGACGAAGGAGATCGACGATCGACGCGATGGGGTAGCGGTTCTCCGACGGCACGAGCGGAAGCCGGTCCTCTCGCCGCGCGGCGTGCACGCTGATAGCCACGTTGACGTCGCTCGCGTCGAGTAGACGCTCGAGGTCCGGGAGCATCCCGACGGTGGAGACCGTGATTCTCCGCGGGCCCAAGCCGTAGCCCCAGTCGGCGGTGAGGATGTCCAGGCTCGCGAGCACCTCGTCGGTATTGTCGAGCGGCTCGCCCATGCCCATGAAGACGACGTGCGTCACACGATCACGCTCCGGCAGGTTCCGGTACTGGCCGAGGATCTCCGCGGCCGAGAGGTTCTGTCGCAGGCCCTTGCGCGCGGTGAGGCAGAACTTGCAGCCGACGCGGCACCCTGCCTGGCTCGATACGCAGAGCGTGAGTCGGTCGCGGTCCGGAATGAGGGCCGATTCGTACACATCACCGCCGAACGCCGCCCACGTGTACTTGCGCGTTCCGTCCTCGCTCGTTCCCGCCTCCTCAGGCTCGGGCGCGACGATCTCGTGCTGGTGCGCCCACCGTTCGCGCAGCTGCGAGGGGAGGTTGCTCATCTCGTGGATCGAGTCTGCATGGTGGCGGTAGAGCCACTCGGCGACCTGCCGCGCGCGATAGCCGCGTACGCCATCCGACTCGGTCAGCTCGTCGATCGACTCGAGCGGCAGCCCGTAGAGGTTCATCGCCCCTAATGTACCGGCGGCTCGTTCTCGCGTACAGCCTGACGCTCGGTGAGCGTCTTGAGCATGTCGGCGGTCATGAGGTCGAGGTCGTACTCCGGCTCCCACCCCCATTCGACGCGCGCGGCGTAGTCCTCGAGGGTGTTCGGCCAGCTGTTCGCGATCGCCTGCCGGACCGGGTCGACGTTGTAGACGATCTCGAAGTCGGGAATGTAGCGGCGGATGTACGCCGCCTGATCCTCGGGCGAGAAGCTCATCGCCGTGACGTTGAAGGCGTTGCGGTGGCGCAGGCGCGCAGGATCGGCCTCCATCACGTCGATCGCCGCCTTGATCGCGTCCGGCATGTAGATCATGTCCAGGTACGTGTCGCCCTGCAGGAAGCAGGTATACCGGCGTTCGCGCACCGCCGCGTAGTAGATCTCCACCGCGTAGTCGGTCGTGCCGCCGCCGGGCGGGGTCACGTTCGAGATGATGCCGGGGAATCGGACCCCTCGCGTATCCACGCCGTACTTGAAGTAGTAGTAGTCGCACAGCAGCTCGCCGGCGACCTTCGTCACGCCGTACATGGAGGTGGGTCGCTGGATCGTGTCCTGCGGCGTGAAGTCCTTCGGCGTCTGCGGGCCGAACGCGCCTATGGAGGAGGGCGTGAAGACGCTCGCGCCCGCCTCGCGCGCGACCTCGAGGACGGCGAACAACCCGTCCATGTTGATCTCCCAGGCGTCCTGAGGGCGCGCTTCGGCGACCGCGGAGAGCAGAGCCGCGAGATGGTAGACGCGCGTGATGCGTTGTGAACGGACGATCTCCGCGAGCCGTTTGCCGTCGCGCGCGTCGAGGCGGTAGAATCGAGGGGGTGGGCTCTCCGGCTCGCGAACGTCGGTGACGACGACCGCCTCCTCGCCGTAACGGGAGCGCAACTCGGTCGCGAGCTCCGAACCGAGTTGTCCGAGTCCACCGGTGAGTAGGATACGCTCGCCCACGAATACTCCTTTGACGCCGCGCGCCGTGTTCAATATACTGAACTCGCTGGTATACTATGATGATCGCGCGGCGACGTCAACCGTCACCCGCAAGGAGGAGCGATGAAGCCCGTACCCCCGCCCCAGATCGGTTCGAACATCCAGCGCATCCGCAAAGAGGAGGGCCTCACCCTCGACGGACTCGCGGAACGAAGCGGTGTCTCCAAGGCGATGCTGAGCCAGATCGAATCGGACAAGGTCAACCCGACGGTGCTCACGATCTGGAAGATCGCGCGCGGGCTGGAGGTCGAGCTCGACGCGATCCTCAAGGGGAGCTGGGAGCCGGCGCGCCGATTCGCGGTCACCCGCGAGCAGGACGTCGTGACGCTCGACACGTCGGAGAACGGACCGCACCTGCGGGTGTACTCGCCGTTGTCGATGGCGGAGGATCTCGAGATCTACGAGCTCACCTTCGACCCCGGCACCGAGCTCATCTCCGGGCCCCACGAACCGCGGACGGAGGAGTATCTCACCGTTCTCGAGGGGAAGATCCGAGTCGAAGCCGGGGAGAAGTCCGCCGAGCTCGGGACCGGCGACTTCATCACCTACCATTGCGACATTGATCACATCATCGCGAACCCGTTCGAAGAGCGGTCGAAGATCCAGATGATCGTCCGGTTTCACCGCAAGCAGTTTGCCTGAACGGTCCGGCTACGCTCATATTGACGGTATGAGGATCTGCGTATTCGAAGTGGAGGAGTGGGAGCGCGAGGCGTTCCGCGAGCTCGGTCAAGATCACGACGTCTGCTTCGTGCGCGAGCCGCTCACGCCGGCGACCGTCGAAGAGCACGCCGACGCGGAGATAGTCTCGGTCTTCATCTACTCGAAGGTGACCGCGGACGTCCTGGAGAAGCTCCCGCATCTCAAGCTCGTCGCGACCCGCTCGACCGGCTACGACCACATTGACCAGGAGTGGTGCGACCAGCGTTCGATCCCGGTGACGAACGTGCCCACCTACGGTGATAACACCGTCGCCGAGCACACCATGGGCCTGCTGCTGACGATCAGCCACAACCTCACCGAGGCGATCGACCGCACTCGAAAGGGAGATTTCAGCTTCGTCGGTTTGCAGGGGTTCGACCTGCTCGACAAGGTGTTCGGCGTAATCGGTACCGGCAGTATCGGGCAGCACGTCATCCGGATGGCGCGCGGGTTTGGCATGGACATCATCGCCTTCGACGTCAAGCCGGACGACGAGCTCGCGCGATCGCTCGGGTTCCGGTACGTCGGCATGGACGAGCTGCTCGCGACCTCCGACGTCATCACGCTGCACGTTCCCTATTCGGCGAAGACGCATCACCTCATCGGGGCGCCCGAGTTCGAGAAGATGAAGGACGGGGTCGTGTTTCTGAACACCTCGCGCGGACCCCTCATGGACGTCAAGGCGCTCGTCCAGGCGATCGCTCGCAAGAAGGTCCGTGCGGTCGGGCTCGACGTCCTGCCCGAGGAGCCGACGATCCGGGAGGAGGCCGAGCTCCTCCACCACGCGTTTCGTGAGCATCACCACATGGAAACGCTGCTCGCCGACCATATTCTTCTGCGACTGCGCAACGTCTATATCACCCCGCACAGCGCGTTCAACACGCGGGAGGCCGTCGCGCGTATCCTCCGCACGACGGCCGAGAATATCCGGGCTTATGCGGCGGGGAAGATGCAGAACGTCGTAAACCAGGTCGGCTCATGACGATCGGCGAGCTCTACGAGCTCTTCGATACGCTGCGGCCGCACCGTCGGAGGGCGGCCTCGGCCATCCTCGAGCTCGGCCTCGACGCCGATACTTCGCGGGCGTGCCGCGCGTCCGAACCGTGTTGGCAGGCGCTCGAGCGTCTGCAGCAAGCGCGCGAGCGGCTCGATTCGCTCCCCGGCGAGGGACCGGTGCGCGAGCTCTCCGTCGACGGACGCGAGGTGCGTCTGACGCTCGACTACGAGCTCTCCGAGCTCGACCGCGACCTGCTCTGTCTGCGCGAGGGCATGGAAGGCGTCGCACGTACGCTGCGCGTCCCGGGTTCCTTCGAGACCGAGTTCGAGCAACTCGTCGCCCTGCTTTCCGACCATCGCTACGCCGCGGTCTTCACCGATCGCGACGGGACGATCGCGAACTACTGTGGGCGCTACCGCTCCTCCCACCAGCCGCTCTACGCGGCGGTCCGCATCGGGCGGTACGCGCGCGAGCGCACCGACAACTTCGTCGTGGTGACCTCCGGGCCGCTCTACGGGCAGGGGCTGCTGAGCCTCAGCGCCTTTCCCGAGGGCACGGTCCACCTCACCGGGAGCAAGGGGCGCGAGTACCTCTTCGCCGACGGTGAGGCGGGCAGCTATCCGCTGACCGAGGAGCAGAGCGCGGCGCTCATCGAGCTCGACCACCGGATCGAGGCGCTGCTCGAGCGGCCCGAGTACCACGTGCTGCCGCTCGTGGGATCGGGCTACCAACGAAAGTTCGGACAGCTGACGGTGAGCCGTCAGGACATGCACCGCAGCGTGCCCGCCGAGGTTTCGCAGAGCTTCTTCGACGATGTGCGCGGGGCCGTCCGCGACCTCGACCCGTACGGCGAGCGCATCGAGGTCGTCGACACCGGGTTCGACCTCGAGCTCACCCTCACCGCCGAGGGGTCGCGCTCGCGCGGGTTCGACAAGGGCGACGGGGTCGGGTTCCTCCTCGGCGAGCTCGGCCTCCAGCCGCGCGGCGAACCGGTGCTCGTGTGCGGGGACACCGCGAGCGACGTACCCATGGTTGAGTTTCTTGCCGACGCCGGGTATGAAGTAGACGCGGTATTCGTGGCTGCCGACGAGGAGCTCGAGCGCGCGGTGAGACGCCGTTCGACGCGGGTGGCGTTCTGCTCGGGACCGGACGTCCTCGTCTCGGCGCTCGGTGCGGTCGGTCGCACGAAAGGAGCGAGCTGAATGGAACATATCGAACTACCCGAAGGCGCCGTCTTCGATCTCGACGGCGTCATCACCGACACCGCGGTGATCCACTTCCGCGCGTGGAAGGAGACCTTCGACGAGCTGCTGCGCGCGCGGGAGGGCGAGGGCTTCACCCCGTTCGAGCACGACCGTGACTACGTGCCCTACGTCGACGGGAAACCGCGGTACGACGGCGTGTCCGCCTTTCTCGCCTCGCGCGGGATCGAGCTGCCGCACGGCGAGGCCTCGGACGTACCGGGGCAGGATAGCGTCTGCGCGGTCGGCAACGCCAAGAACGAGCGGTTTCGTGACATCGTGAAGAGCGGAGACATCCCCGTCTTCGAGACGACGATGGCGGTCGTCGAGGACCTCATCGCCGGCGGCGTTCACTGCGGCGTGGCGAGCTCGAGCCGCAACTGCCGCTTCGTGCTCGAGCAGACGGGTTTGCTCGAACGGTTCGAGACCGTGGTAGACGGCACCGACAGCCGCGAGCTCGGACTCACCGGCAAGCCGGCGCCCGATATCTTCGTGACCGCCTGCGAGCGGATGGGCGTCTCGCCGGAACGGAGCATGATGGTGGAAGACGCCTATTCGGGCGTTGAAGCGGGAAAGAACGGGTCGTTCGGGCTCGTGCTCGGCGTCGCGCGAAACGGCGACCCCGACGGGTTGCGCGAGCGGGGTGCGCACATGGTCGTCACCGACCTGGGCGAGACGAGCGCGAGCGAGATCGTGCGCTGGTTCGCCGAGCGGGGGTGAAACGCCGACCGGGTCCCGTGCC
>CAYWJH010000019.1:45164-48548 GCA_964458555.1 uncultured Spirochaetaceae bacterium
CCCCCCAGATCGGCCTTACATCGACCCCTTGTTGCGGTCGTGGTTGCGTTGCTTCTTTGGTCTCCGTTTGCCGTAGGTCCCTCGCCAGAGCTTTCCCTTTCGGCTTCGTCGGTCACCGCGTCCCATAGCACCTCCATGCAGTTTCGCCGCTTCCCTGGCGTTTGGCCAATCGACGGCTCGGGTGTATGCTACGGTATGCATGAATCGATGGTCAAGTTCGCCCTGATCCTGATCGCGCTGCTCGCGCTCGTCGCCGGCGGCGTGCTCCTGATCATCCCGGGGTGGTACGTGGAGCTCGCGCAGATCGAAGACACGAGCCTCGCGTGGATGCGGTTCTTCGGTGCGGGGCTCGTGTCGGTCCAGGGCTTCGGGTTGCTGATCGCGGCGTTCCGCAGGCGGGATACGAACCCGCTGGTCGGGCTCATCGCGCTCGCGAGCACCGCCGAAGCAGCGGTGCTGTGGTACTCGCTCCTCGGCGGCGAGTTCGGTTCCGGCGCGCTCTGGGCGGTCGTCGTCCCGGGAATCGTTGCCGCAGCCGGTGCGGTGCTGCTCTGGGGGGCGTGGCTGTCGCGACGCAAGACCTTGAAGCCCCTCTCGGGGCCGAACCAGCAGGTCGTGGAAGGCGCTCCGGGCGGCGCGCAGGTCGGCGATACGCAGGTGGACGAGGCGGTCGGCCCCGGTCAGGCGCATGCCGGCGACCAGGGCCCGGCGCCACACGCCGGCGGGTGAGTCGGACAGCGGGCTCACGACGCGGCCGGGTGCCGGAGCGATTCTACTCGGCGCGCGGCACCCGTGTAAACGCGCTCGCGCCGCGGTAGCGCGCCGGCACGGCCATGCCCACCTCGCCGAGGAGACGGTCCCAGGGCTCGGTCAGCTCCATCCTGATCTCAACGGGCTCGGCGCTCGACGGGTGTGCGAACCGGAGCGCGACCGCGCGCAGGAAGAGATACCTCTCGCCCAGACGCTTCCACGCCCAGCGGTTGTACTCCCGGTCGCCGTGTTTGTTGTCGCCGATGACCGGGTGGTTGATGCGGTGCAGGTGCCTGCGCGCCTGATGGCTGCGGCCGGTATGCAGCGAGAGCTCGACCAGGCTGAACCACGCCTCGCCGTAGCGGCCGATCGGTTCGGCCACCCGTCCGCGGTCGAGCGTGCGGTAATCGGTGATCGCCTGCTGCGCGTCCCCGGTCGACCGTCCGGCGATGGGGAGCTCGACCGTGCCCGCGTCGTCGAGGTGCCCGCGAACGAGCGCGAGGTAACGCTTGTCGACCTCACGCTCGCGGAACTGGCGCGAGAGCTCGCCGGCCGCGGTGGAGTGACGGGCGAGCACCATCGCTCCGGTGGTCATTCGGTCGAGCCGGTGCACGTTGTGGACGCGGGCGCCGAGCCTGCTGCCGAGCACCATCACGACGGTGGGGCTGTGCCGATCGAAGCTGTTCGCGTGCGTCAGCATCGCCGGCGGCTTGTCGATCACGACGATGTCGTCGTCGGCGTAGAGGATCGTGATCGGCGCGGTCGACTCGTTCGGCATGCGGCCATCCTAGCCCATCGCCGCCCGGGCGTGAAGATCTCCGCCTGCCGCCGGAGGCACTGGACATCGGCCCGGCGAGCGTGCACCTTTGCCGGCATGACCGTGCGTCAGTTCCTCGCCGTGGTGGAGATGCGAACCAAGGCAATCAGCGTCTCCACGTACACGCTGGCGACCGTCTACACCGCGAGCGCCGGGTTCCGCGTCTCCTGGCTCGAGGCGGTCCTCCTCGCGGTCGCGGTCCTCTGCGTCGATATGGGTACGACGGCGTTCAACTCCTTCTACGACTACGCGCGCCGCATCGACACCAGGCACTCGACCGAGGAACGCGACAAGGTCCTCGTGCACGAGGGGGTCGCGCCCGGCCACGCGCTCGTGGTCTCGCTCGTTCTCTACCTGCTCGCGGGCGTCGCCGGGATCGCCGTCGCGCTCCTCTCATCCGGGTGGATCATCGTCGCCGGTGTGGCGAGCATGCTCGTGGGCTTCCTCTACAACGGCGGTCCGCTGCCCATCTCGCGCACCCCGGCGGGCGAGGTGTTCGCCGGCGGCTTTCTGGGGACGGTGCTCTTTCTCGTCGTCTACGGCGTGCACGCCGGGCGCCTCGACACCGCCGCGCTCGTCGCGTCGATACCGAGTACGCTCCTCATCGCTGCGGTGCTCACGGTGAACAATACGTGCGACATCGAGGGGGATCGATCTGCAGGCAGGCGAACGCTCTCCATCGTCGTCGGGCCGACGGCGGCGACGATCCTCGTCGACGCGCTCGCCGCCGGCGCCTACGCGCTGCTCGCGACCATGATGATTCCGCCGCTGCGCTCAGGCGTCTTCGGCGGAATCGGGCTGCCGGTCTTTCCGCCGCCGGCGCCCCTCTTCGTCGCGGCGGGGGCGGCGGCGACGGCCGCGGTGCTCGCGGGCATGCACGCGAGAGGCTACGGCCGCGCGACCAAGAGCGCGAACATGACGTCGATCATCGCCGTCGTCGCGATCTACACGCTCGCCTACGCCGCCGCGCTGCTTCTCGCGCGGCCGGCGTAGGGAGGGCCCTGACGGCTGCACGGGCGTTGTCCGCAGGGCGTGTGGCCCTAGAAGTCGGCCGGCAGCGGCTCGGGGCGCACGCCCGGGCGCTTC
The DNA here is from genome assembly GCA_964458555.1 of uncultured Spirochaetaceae bacterium. Lineage (GTDB taxonomy): Bacteria > Spirochaetota > Spirochaetia > DSM-27196 > SLST01 > SLST01. The sequence continues at coordinate 47,818 of CAYWJH010000019.1, forward strand.
GTGGTGTAGCGCGCGCCGGTGTCCGCGGCGATGTGGATGCCGTGCATGACCTCGAGGACGTGCCCGGTGAGCGTACCCGACGCGCGGTGAGGCCGGTCTTCGCCGATCGCCTGCGCCATCTCCGCGACGCCGAGCCCCCGGCTGTTCTCCGTGTACCCGTGCGTGAGGTCGACCTCGCGCCAGTCATCGTCGTCGCGGCGCTTCACGAGGACCGGCCCGCCGAAGGTGTTCGGATCGGGTACGCCGATCGACCCTTCGGATCCGTAGATCTCGATCCGGGGCAGGTGAGCGGCCCAGACGTCGAAGCTCGTGATGATCGTGCCCACCGCGCCGCCGGCGAACTCGAGCGTTCCGGCCACGTGCGTCGGCACGTCGACGGTGATCTTCGTACCGTGGAGCGGCTCGCTCGTGATCAGCCGTTCGGGGAAGGTGACGCGCGTCGCGCCGGTTACGCCTTCGACCGGCCCCACGAGGTTCACGAGCGCGGTCAGGTAGTACGGGCCCATGTCGAACATGGGGCCGCCGCCCTTCTTGTAGTAGAACTCGGGCGCCGGATGCCAGCTCTCGTGACCGTGGTTCGTCATGAACGCCGTCGCCGCGATGGGTCGACCGATGACGCCGTCCTCGATGAGCTTTCGGCACGTCTGGATGCCGGCGCCGAGGAACGTGTCGGGAGCCCCGCCGACGCGCACGCCGCGCTTCTCGGCGAGCTCGGTGAGCCGGGCGGCCTC
>CAYWJH010000020.1:0-6413 GCA_964458555.1 uncultured Spirochaetaceae bacterium
TGGACGACGAGAATCGTGTCGCCCGTACCCACGACGTCGATCGAGCAGTCAGCCGAGGGCGGCCCGGGAACCGCGCTCGTCATGCGGTTCTGACAGGCGGCAACGCCTACCCGATATCCCCCGCTTCGATCAGCGCCTTCGCCTGAGAGATGCAGACGCGCGCTGCTGCCTCTTGGCTGTCGAAGTAGCGTGGATCGTCGTAGGCGGGCGCCGCGACGCTGACCTCGTTCCCCTCCGAGTCGAGAATCGTGGCCGCCTCGAAGACCCACTCGTCGGCGTGGTCACCTTCGCCGGGGTGTACGTTCGGCGTGATGGTGTAGCCCTTGTACTCGTACGGTTCCATCGGCCTCTCCTGAGGGCAAAGGTATCCAAAATCGGTGTCCGTGGCATGTCCGTTTCGGGCCCCGCTTGCCTCCAACGGTCCAATGTGCGAACATCTGCGGGAAACCATTCCCCGGAGAACCCATGCAATCCGACGACTTTCGTGGCTTAGTCCTGCGCAATACGCTCACCAAGCGAATGGAGCTCTTCAGTCCCCGCAACGACGGCGAGGTCAGAGTCTTCACGTGCGGTCCCAGCGTCTACCGGCGCCCGCACGTGGGCAACTACCGGTCCTTCCTCTACGAGGACGTCCTCGTGAGGTACCTCGAGTACCTCGGATACACCGTGCACCGCGCGATCAACTTCACCGACGTGGAGGACAAGACGATCGCGACGGCGGCCGAGGAGGGGACCGAGGTCCTCCAGCTCACGACACCCGTGGTCGAAACGTTCCACAAGGAGTGCGACCTGTTGGGGATCAAGCTCCCCAATCACATTCCGCGCAGCTCCACGAGCGTGGACGAGGCGGTGGAGATCATCCAGACGCTCATCGAGAAGGGGCACGCGTACTGGCACGACGGGAACGTCTATTTCGATCCGCTCACCTACGAGGGCTTCGGCGAGATCTTCGGGCTCGACATGAGCCGCTGGCCGAAGCACAAGGTCCGTTTCAGCAAGGACACGTACAACGGGCTTCGCTGGAACCTGGGCGACTTCATCCTCTGGCACGGTCACAAGGGTGACGGCCAGATCTACTGGGATACCGATATAGGCCCCGGTCGCCCGGCGTGGAACGTCCAGGACCCGGCGATGATCAAGCAGACGCTCGGCTACGAGCTCGACATCCACTGCGGCGGGATCGACAACCTGTGGCGCCACCACGACTACAACCGCGCGGTGATGGAGAGCGCGGCCGACGTCGAGTTCTGCAGGTACTGGCTGCACGGCGAGCACCTCATCGTCGACGGCGAGAAGATGAGCAAGAGCAAGGGCAACGTCATCTATCCGGAGCACCTCGTCGACCGTGGCTTCGACGGCCGGCACATCCGGTTCCTGCTCATCTACGGCTACTACCGCGACAAGCTCAACGTCACCGACGAGTTCATGGACAACCGACGGAAGCAGCTCGACGAGCTCCAGGAGCACGTGAAGCACCTGCTCTCGAAGCGCAGCACGCCGGCGGCCTCGACGCCGAGGATGGAGGCCGCCGCGCGAGAGATCGTGCCGCTGTTCGAGCACTCGATGAACAACGACCTGCACGTGCAGGGCGCGATCGACGAGGTGAAGGGCGTCGTCGACGAGCTGCACCACCTCTCCGGCGGCAAGGGGCTGCCGGCGACCGTGCGCGAGACGGCCGAGCAGGGGCTCAGGCGGATCGACACCGTACTCGGCTTCATCTTCCCGCGGTCCTGACCCGCACCCTTTCGGCTACGTCTCGTCGGTTGATTACTATACGCATGTATAGTACAATCGGCGCATGGCTCAGGCACCGGTAGCACACCTGCCGCTTCGGCGCGCCACGGATCTCGCATCGCCTCCCGCCGCCACGGGACACTGGAACCTCGCGGCGCTGCGCGGACGGCTGGTCGAGCTCGTGGGCGGACCCGATTCGGCGAACGTGACGCTCGCCGTCCGCCTGATCCTGGAAGCCCAACAGGCCGGTGACTTCGCCGCCTGGGCCGCCACGCACCGTGACGTCTTCTTCCCCCCTGACGTCGCGGCCGCGGGAGTCGACCTGGGCGCGTTGCCGGTCGTCTGGGCGCTTCCGGCCCCGGGCGACCAGCCCGGGGCGTCGGGAGCGTCGCGCCCGGCACGCGAGGCGTCGCGGGCGGCCGAACGGCTGCTGCGCTCGGGCGCCTTCGGGCTGGTCGTCATCGACCTCGCGCGCGACCTGTCGCTGAGCCCGGTCTCGCAGGGCCGCCTGCTGCGGCTCGCCGAGCACCACGAGGCGCTGCTTCTCATTCTGCGTCGCAAACGGAGGGACGCCCGGTACTCGGGCTCGCTGGTAACGGTCCGGGCCGAAAGCTCGCGCGAGCAGATCGGCCCCGGACGGTTTCGCGCAACCATCACGAACACCAAGGACAAACGGGAGGGGCCTGGGTGGACGACGAGCGAGGAGTTCGATGGTCCGCCTGGCCTGTATTAGCCTCCCGAAGATCGACCTCCAGATCATCGCGCAGCGCCATCCCGACTGGAAGCAGCTTCCCGCCGCGGTCGTCACCGAGGAGAAGCCGCTGGGGCGGATCACCGCCGCGAACCGGCTCGCCTACGCCGCCGGGGTGAAGCCGGGGATGCGCTACGCGTCGGCGCTCGGCATTTGTCCGGAGCTCCGGGCGGGCGTCGTGGACCGCGAGGAGCGCGAGCGGCTTCGAGAACGGCTGATCGGGCTGCTCCGTCGGTTCACCCCGGGGGTGGAGCCGGCGCGCGACGATCCGGCGCTCTTCTGGGTGAACGCCGGCGGGCTCGAGCGGATCTACGGCACGCCGGCGAAGTGGGCCGGGTCCATCGAATCAGCGATCACCGCCGAGGGGCTCGTCTGCAGCATCGCCGTGGGATTCTCCCGGTTCGGTACGTACGCCGCCGCGAAGGTGAAGCGCCAGATCACCGTCTTCGACCGCGAAGACGTCGAGGCGGCGGCGGCGCTGCGCGCTCCGGTGGGGGTGCTGTCCGTCGACCACGAGGTGCTCGAGCGACTGCAGCACCTGGGGATCGCGACGATCCGCGACTTCAACCGATTCTCGCCCGGCGCGCTGCGCAGGCGGTTCGGATCGCAGGTGGAGGCGCTGCAGCGGTTCTCCCGGGGGGAGGAACGCCTGCCGGTCCAGTCGGCGGGCGAGCCCGCGACGACGCGCCGCGAGATGCGCCTGCTCTATCCGGAGGCTTCCATGGAAGCGCTCCTCTATCACCAGCTCTCGCTCCTGCGCGGGCTCGTCGCGCACGCGTGGGCGCAGCAGCAGGTGATCGCGGAGCTCACGCTCGAGTTCTGCCCCGAGCGCTGGCCGGGCGCGAGCGAGAGCGACGATGCGCGTACGGTCGAGCGGATCCTCACCGCCCGACCCACGCGCGATCAGACGACGCTCGAGCGCCTGCTGCGCCTGCGGCTCGAGCAGCTGCGCCTTCCTGCCCCCGTGGTTCGTCTCTCGCTCGAGGCCTCGCTGCGGCCAACCGACCGCGCGCAGGACGACCTGTTCGAGGCTTCCGGCAGGCGCGACCCCGCGAAGGCGCTCGCCGCGCTGGGCGAGCTCCGAGCGGAGCTGGGAAACGACGCCGTTCAAATCGCCACGCTCGAGGACTCGTACCTGCCCGAGCACCGTTTCGCGTGGCGCAGGATCGACCGGTTGGTGCCGTCCGGACCGGCCGCCGACGGCGCTCCCCCGGTCCTCGTCCGCCGCATGCTCGCCGAGCCGCTGCCGCTCTCCCGGCTGCCGCGCGAGTTCCTCGACTCATCGTCCCCTCGCGGCGCGACGAACGGTCCCTACGAGCTCACCGGCGGGTGGTGGCAGCGCCCCTACCGTCGCGAGTATTACTATCTCCACGACGCGAACGGGCGGACGCTCTGGGTCTACTTCGACGCGCACGAGACGCGGTGGCTCGTCCAGGGGGTCGTCGAATGAGCCGACGAGGCCGTACCGGCGGCGACTACGTTCCGCTGTGGGTGAAGAGCAACTACAGCTTCCTCGAGGGCGGGAGCCACCCGGACGAGCTCGTCGCGCAGGCGGCGCGCTTCGGACTGCCGGCGATCGCGCTCACCGACCGCGACGGCGTCTACGGCGTCGTCCAGGCGCAGCAGGCGACCGGCGAGCTGGAGGCCGATGCGCGCCCGCGGCTCGTCGTCGGCTCGCAGCTGACGGTGGACCTCGTCACCGACGCCATCGGTCGCGAGGCTTCCCCCTCGTCGCGCGCCTCGCTCGTCCTCCTCGCCGGGGACCGCGAGGGGTACGCGCGGCTCTGCGGGCTCATCAGCGCCGGGCAGCGACGCTCGCCCAAGGGAGAGAGCGTCGTGTCGATCGAGGAGGTCTGCGAGCGAGCGGGCGGGCTCGTCGCGCTGTGGACCGGGACCGCCACGGCCGCCGCCGAGCAGGGCGCGCTCGCCGCGCTGCGCGACGCCTTCGGCGACGCGCTCTACCTCGCGCACGCGCGTCACGGCCGCCCGGACGATCCAGCCGCCTACCGGCGTCTGCGCGGGCTGTCGCGCCGGTACCGCGTGCCCCTCGTCGCGGCGACGGAGGTGCTCTACCACGCGCCGGACCGGCGCGAGCTTCACGACGTGCTCACCTGCATTCGCCACGGCGTCACGCTCGACGAGGCCGGCGTGCGCCTGCCGCCGAACGCGAGCTTTGGGGTCCTGTCGAAGGAGGAGATCGCCGAGCGCTACCGCGACGCGCCGGAACTGGTCTCACGCACGCTGGAGATCGCCGATCGGGCGACCTTCGGCCTCGAGCAGATCGAGTACCGCTATCCCGAGGAGCGGGTGCCGGCCGGCTACACCACATCGGAATGGCTCTGGGAGCTCGCCTTCTCAGGCGCGCGCCGGCGCTACGGGGGGACCATCCCTGCGGATGTTCGCGCGCAGCTGCAAAAGGAACTCGCGCTGATCGACGAGCTCGAGTACGGCGGCTACTTCCTCACGATGTGGGAGATCGTCGAGTACTGCAAGCGGCAGGGCATCCTCGCGCAGGGGAGGGGGTCGGCGGCGAACTCGGCCGTCTGCTACTGCCTGGGGGTGACCGCGATCGATCCGGTGCGGATGGACCTGCTCTTCGAGCGCTTTCTCAGCCGCGAGCGCGCCGAGCCGCCCGACATCGACCTCGACATCGAGCACCGCCGGCGCGAAGAGGTCATCCAGCACGTGTACGCGAAGTACGGGCGCGACCGGGCGGCGATGGTGGCGAACGTCATCCGCTACCGCGTGAAGAGCGCGATCCGCGACGTGGGCAAGGTGCTCGACCTGCCGGCGACCGCGCTCGACCGAATGGCGAGGCTCGCCTCCAGCCGCGACGGCAACCTGGAAGAGGTGCTCGACTCCGCCGGCGTGAGCGACCGCCTCCGCGAGCTCTTTGGCAGACTCGTCGGCGAGATCCTCGACTTCCCGCGCCACCTCTCCATCCACCCCGGCGGATTTCTCCTGGGAAGCGAGCCGGTCCACCGGCTCGTGCCCATCGAAAACGCGACGATGCCCGACCGCACCGTGATCCAGTGGGACAAGTACGACGTGGAGAACATGAACCTCTTCAAGGTCGATCTGCTGGGGCTGGGCGCGCTCACGCACCTCGACTACGCGTTCCGCCTCCTGAAGCAACACCGCGGCGTCGACCTCTCCATGGCGACGATCCCGCACGACGACCCCGCCGTCTTCCGGATGATCGGACGCGGCGATACGGTGGGCGTGTTCCAGCTCGAGAGCCGCGCTCAGATGGCGATGCTGCCCCGGCTGCGACCGAAGGTCTGGTACGACATCGTGATCGAGGTGAGCATCGTCCGTCCCGGGCCGATCACCGGCGGGATGGTGCACCCCTACCTCCGACGCCGCGCCGGCGAGGAGGAGGTGATCTACCCGCACCCGGCGCTCGAGCCGGTGCTCGCGAAGACTCTAGGCGTACCCATCTTCCAGGAGCAGGTGATGAAGCTCGCCGTCGTCGCCGCCGACTACACCCCCGGCGAGGCCGACCAGCTCCGTCGCGACATGGCCGCGTGGCGGCGCAGCGGGCGGATCGAGAAGCACCACGATCGCTTCGTCGAGCGCATGATCGCCAAGGGGATCGAACCCGAGTTCGCGGAGGCCGCCTTCCAGCAGATCCGTGGTTTCGGCGAGTACGGCTTTCCGGAGAGTCACGCGGCGAGCTTCGCGCTCATCGCCTACTGCACCGCGTGGATGCGCGCGCACTACCCGGCGGAGTTCGTCTGCGGCCTCCTCAACGCGTGGCCCATGGGCTTCTATTCGCCGGCCTCGATCGTGGAGGACGCGAAGCGCCACGGGGTGGAGGTGCGCCCGATCGACGTCTTTGCCAGCGACTGGGACTGCAGACTGGATCTCGTGACCGATGACGCGAGATCCAGTCTTGAGCTCGTGACCGATGACGCGAGATCCAGTC
>CAYWJH010000020.1:6513-43844 GCA_964458555.1 uncultured Spirochaetaceae bacterium
ACCGATGACGCGAGATCCAGTCTTGAGCTCGTGACCGATGACGCGAGATCCAGTCTTGAGCTCGTGACCGATGACGCGAGATCCAGTCGTGCCGGCGCCGGCGAGGGGTTCGCGGTCCGGATGGGACTTCGCTACGTGAAGGGAATCGGTGAGGCGGATTACCGGCGCATCGTGCAGGCGCGACAGCGACTCGTGGGCACGGAGGCGGATCGCACAGGCGGACAGAGCGCGCCTCCTGAAGCGCGAAGCGGCGGCCGGGCCGGAGCCCCTTGCGTCGACCTGGAACGCTTCGTCCGCGAGTCCGGGTTGAGCGAAGAGATGCTCGTGGCGTTGGCGCGCTCGGGCGCCTTCGGCTGCTTCGGACTCGACCGGCGCCAGGCGCTGTGGGAAGTCTCAGGGCGGAGGCGACGCCGGGAGGGCGAGATGCGCGAGCGCTCGCGAGTGGGCGAGGGGACCGAGATGCTTTCCGGCGAGGAGGTGCCGCCTCAGTTCGATCCCCTGAGCGATCTCGAGCTCGTCGCCTGGGACTACTACACGTCGAGCCACAGCACGCAGTCGCACCCGCTCGAACCGCACCGTGAGGCGCTCACCGCGGCCGGGATGCCGAGCGCGGGCGAGGTCTGGCGCCTGGAGGATGGTAGTCGTTCGAGCTACATAGGGCTCGTGATCACGCGACAGCGTCCGGCGACCGCCGGCGGGACGATGTTCGTCACGCTCGAGGACGAGACGGGATACGTGAATCTCGTCGTCTGGAAGTCGGTTTTCGAGCGCTACCGGCCCGTGCTGCTGACCGCGGCGCTGCTGGGCGTGGAAGGGAGGATCCAGGCGAAGGACGGAGTGGTCCATCTCGTCGTCGATCGTTGTTTCAAGCCGCAGCTCTCGCTGAGGGGCTTCAAGATAGAGAGCCGGGACTTTCGGTAGGCGACCTCGGGCCACCGGGCGTCCGGCGGCGCGGTCCTTCCCCGGCGGCGCTCAGCGAGACCGACTGAACAGGTAGCGCAGCTCGCCTTCCTTCGTCATGGGGATGATGAGATCGCGGTAGAGATCGAGTACGAGCGCCGAGTCGATCTTCCTGCGGACGGTCTCGTTGATCGTCGCCTGGACGTAGTCGACCTTGTCCGCCACGCGCCGCAGAATGCGCTGCTCGACCTCCGGCCGGGTGATCCTGTCCGCCACAGCGTCGCGGTCGCCGGATTCGACGAGCGTGTCGAACGCGGCCGGCTTCCCGCGATACTTGCTCTCGGCGACGTAGAGCGCGCCAAAATGGACCCGCCGTGCGATCGCCTGGATCGTGAGCACGTCGTGCTCGACGCTCGAGCCGTACTGGCCGTCGTCGTCGGGCATGCCCGGCGCCCCGGCGCACAGCCGCGAAAGAAAGGCGAGGTAGCCGGCTGCGAGCGCCGGGGTGACGTTCACGAGATCCCAGTCCGCGATCGCGAGTGGCGATTCGGGAAGACGAACCGTCCTGCGCGACGGGGGGAGATCACGGTGGAACGGACGCTCCTCGGGGACGTAGTAGCGTCCGAAGGTCGCGTCCATCTCTTCCTGGTAGCGCAGGCGCAGGTCAAAGAGGCTCTTCTCGCCGGCGCCCGAGAATCCGCTCTCGCCGGGCGCGTACGCGGTTGGATTTGCGGCGAACTGGGCGCGGTCGATGAGCCTATGGATGATCGTCTCCTCGAGACCCTCGAGGTGCGCGGCAATCAGGTTGAGATCGAGCGTGACCATGCCTGAACTGTAGTGGCGAAGTGGTTGCAGGGCAAGCAATTCCGTTGTGGCAAGGCGGGGAAGGCTGTCCTATACTGGAAACGGGTCATATATGAGCGAACAGCGTGGATACACAGAGTTGCCGCGAGGCGGGTACGTCGTCGAAACCTCCGCCGGCGCCATTCAGTTCGGGGCTCCGCCGGAGACTATCAAGGATTCCCTCCTCACCGAGCGCGGGGTGCCCGAGATATTCGTGCTCCCGCGCGAGATGTTCAACTGGAGTAAGGGGATCAACGTCGCCGACATGGAGTTCCCCATCTACTACCACTTCTTCATCCGGGGGCAGCGCCCGCTGATCTGTGGGACGCTCGAGCAGGCGCGGCTGCTCGCCACGGCGTTGCAGGAGGCGGTATTCGGCCCCCGGGATTTCGACCTGCGCGACGACTCCTTCGACATTGGCGACGACGTCTTTGTCCCCGACATCCGGGGCGAGCTCTCCTTTTTCCGCGGTGATCTGACGCTGAAGAGCCTCTTCCGGTTTCGACCATTTCATGACGGCGTGCTGACCCTCGGCGACGTGACGGTGACCGTGAACGAACACGATGAGTACGAGGTTCGTGAGGGAGACCGGCGCACCGCCACCGTACCGGGTCGAGTCGATTACACCGCCCGCTTCGACGTGGGGCAGACGCTTCCCGAACCGTTTAAACCGCCGCGCTTCGGCGTTACGTGCCTTGGTCCGAGCCACGGCTTCGACGCGCGCGACAACACGTCCGGGTTCATCATCTGGCTCAACCATAACGGGATCATGATCGACCCGCCGGTGAATTCGACCGAATGGCTGTTGCAGTCGAACGTGAACCCGAAGTTCATCGACAGCATCATCCTCACGCATTGCCATGCCGATCACGACGCCGGAACGTTTCAGAAGATCCTCGAAGAAGGACGAGTGACGATCTATACGACCAGGACCGTGATGGAAAGTTTCCTGCGCAAGTACTCGGCCTTCTCGGGGGAGTCGCCGGAGTATCTCCGTCGCCTCTTTTCGTTTCAGCCTGTCTACATAGGACGTCCGGTGACGATCCACGGCGGCGAGTTTGACATCTTCTACGCCCTGCACTCGATTCCGACGATGGGCTTCCGGCTCAGTTTCCAGGGCAGGAGCTTCGTGTACTCCTCCGACCACCAGGGCGACCCGGAGGTACAGAAGAAGATGCTCGAAGAAGGCAAGATGGACCGCAGCCGTTTCGAGCAGTTGCATAACTTCCCGTGGGAGAGCGACGTGATCTACCACGAATCCGGCATCGCACCGCTGCACACGCCGCTGAAATTCCTCGCCTCGCTGCCCGAGGACGTGCAGTCGAGGATCGTCGTCTATCACATCGCCCAGAAGGACTTCGACAAGATTGATGAGACTGCGTTGCAGCGGGCAACCTTCGGCATCGAGAACACGCTCTATTTCGAGACCGAGCCGTCGGTGTTCGAGGACGCCTACCGTGCCCTCGACATCCTCAAACGCCTCGATTTTTTCGAGTCGCTGCCGGTGAAGAAAGTGCAGGAGTTTCTCAGCATCATCGAGCGGCGCCACTTCGCACGCGGTGAGAAGGTGATCGAGCAGGGAACGAAGGGCGATTTCTTCTACATCATCGAAAGCGGCAACGCGAGCGTGATGAAGGAGAATCTGGTCCGGGGCATGCAGCTGGGGGCGTTCGAGTACTTCGGCGAGGTGGCGCTGTTGACCGGGAGCACGAGGACGGCGGACATCGTCGCGGATACCGAACTCGAGACGATCGTCATTCCGCGCGACAAGTTCGTCAACTTCGTCTCGGGTACCGAGTTCGAGCGCGTCCTGCAGCGCGTCATCGACCGGAGGGACAACCGTACGTGGAACCTGCTCGTGGAAAGCGAGTCGTTCGCGCGCCTCTCCGATTACCAGCGCATGTGGCTCGAGAGCTACCTCGAACCGCGCAGTTTTGCCGAACCGGGCACGATCCTCGCCGAGGGCGCTAAACTGCCGGGGCTGTTCATCGTGACGAGTGGGGTCGTCGATGCGCGCGACGGGGTGGGTAGGGTTCGCACGGTCGGCCGGGGACAGACGATCGGCATGTTGCACCGGATCATGCGCGATGATCCGGCGGTCTTTACCTACACGAACGACGAACCGGTTGAGACGCTCTTCATGGCTCGGGAAGACGCGCTCGACCTGATCGACCGGAACCCCGGTCTCGCGATGCGCATCGGCGATCCGCGCGAGTAGGTAAGCGGCCCGTCGGCAGGCGCCGGCTCGTCGGCAGGCGACGGGGCAGCAAGCGATCCCACCTACAGCGGGCGCTGCTGAAACTCGGGAATGTCCACGTACTCGACGACTTCGCAGGCGTACTCGTAGAGCGACCGTATCCCGTCTTCCACCGTGCTGCCGCGGAGGACCTCTTCCTGGTCGAGCTGGGAATAGCTCAGCTCCTCCTGGGGGTTCTGGCAGAGAAGGCCATCGCCGTCAATGTCCGCGATCAGCTCCTTTGCGAATCTGCGGAGCTTACGGAAGAACCAGTCCACCTCGATGAGCAGGGCGTGGCGCATTTCGACCTTTCGCTTGAGAATCTCCGCCTCGTACTGTTTGGCGTAGCTGCCCTCGGCGATGCGATCGGCCTCCGTCCGGTAATTCTTGAGGCTGCGCGAGACCTGGTAGAAGAGGTCGTAGAACGAGTCACGCTCGACCGAGTACTTGACGTCCAGCCGCATCTTCCGGCTGGTGAACATTCCGAGGAACTCGGCCTCGAGGTAGTGCAGATAGAGAACCGACGCCCTGATGTCGCGTTCGAGGTGTTCGCTCTTTTTCAGCAGGTCAGCGTTGCGCTGATAGATCCGGTTCAGGAACGGGAACTGCTCCTGCGGGGCTTCCTCCGGCACCTCATCCTCGTCTGCACCCTCGGTGAACAGGGAATCGAGTTGCATCTGCTCCTGCTCGAGTTTGCCGAGCTCTCCGGCGATTGAGCTCTGCTGGAAGGGGTTCCTGGCGTTCTTCAGCTTTCCCTGGAGCGTCTCGATGTTGCGGCGAATCTGCTTCCGGCGGGAGCCGCCATTTTCCCTGTAGTCTTCCATCCCACGTCAAGTATAGCAACGATGCACGCGGTTGGACACTGCCTCCTGGCTCGGTCCGGCGCTTCGAGATGCCGCGTGAGCACTTCCACGATCGTGCGGATCGTATCCGCCGGCAGACGCACGATGTCGTCCTCGACCCGGGAGGCGAGGCCCCGCATCTCTTCGCCACCTCCACCCCGACGTAGCCGGGATTCGCCTATCGACCGCCTCCGCGATCGACGAAGCGTCCCCGTTCGATGTGGCGCGCGGTATGCACGTCTATCCCCGCGAGCGAGGTGATCTTCGCGCCGTCGGGTATGCTGCGTCCGGCGCGGATGTAGCTGTAGAGGCCGATCAGGCAGTTCTTCCCGATCGACACGCCGGGGGAGATATAGCTGTGCGCCCCGATGAGCGTGCCCGCGCCGATCGAGATGGGACGCAGGATCAGATGACCGTGCTCGAAGAGGTGGCACGAGATGTCGGTCTGCCCGCCGACGATGACGCGGTCTCCGAGCGTCAGGAGGTACGCGTCGTTGAGCTGGAAGGTGTTGAGCTTCACGTTGCGGCCCATCCGACATCCGACGATCCGGAAGTAGAGGTTGGTGAGGAACGAGACCGGGATCAGCGGCAGCACCGTGCGCATGGAGATCGTGTAGATGCCGCTGAAGACGAGCCATCGCAGCGTTGTGCGCGACATCGCCGGGTAGCGTCCGGGGCGCATGCCGAGCGACAGAAGCCGGATCGTCGTCGCCTGGACAACCGCTCCGGCGAAGAGGTAAAGGTAGAGCGCGCCGGCAAGCGCGACCGCGATGAGCGTCGCCGCGCGTAGCGTCGATGCCGCCGCGCCCGTGCCCCCCGCTGAGAGCGCGGGCTCGAGGACGGGCGGCAGGAGACGGATGAGCAGGTAGCAGGACGGAACGAGGCTCACCGCCACTACCGCGGCGTAGACCGCGTAGACGAGGAGGGTGAGCACGATCTCCACCGGTTTCGACCCGGCGATCAGCGCGAGAATCTGCGGTCTTCGATCAGAATCTCCCATCAGAGCTCACGCGGTACGCGGCCTCGTTCCAGCGCATCTCCTTGCGGAAGCCTCGCATGGTCGTGTCGCCGTCGATGAGGAGGAACTCGATCCCGAGTATTCCGGCGTATTCCTCGAGCATCTCGCTGGTGACGTTCGTGCTGAAGCCGGTGTGGTGCGCGCCTCCGGCGAGGATCCACGCGGCCGCGGCCCGCTTGAGCGACGGCCGGGCCTCCCACAACACCCGCGCGACCGGGAGGTTCGGCAGGTCCTGCGGGGGGGGTACGACGTCAACCTCGTTCACGATCATCCGGAAGCGGGAGCCAAGATCGACGACCGTCGCGTTGAGCGCCGGCGCCGGGGCGGTTCCGAAGACCAGACGCACCGGGTCGGCCTTCCCTCCGATGGAGAGCGGGTGGATCTCCAGCCGCGCCTTATCCGAGGCGATGGACGGGCAGACCTCGAGCATGTGCGCGCCGAGCACGAGCATGCCCGAGGGGTCCATGTGGTAGGTGTAGTCCTCCATAAAAGAGGTTCCGCCTTCGAGTCCCTCTCCCATGACCTTCATGACTCTGACGAGCGCGGCGGTCTTCCAGTCGCCTTCGGCTCCGAAGCCGTAGCCTGCCTCCATCAGCCGCTGCACCGCGAGTCCCGGCAACTGGGGCAGACCGTGGAGGTCTTCGAACGTCGTGGTGAACGCCCGGTAGCCCCCCGCGTCGAGGAACGCGCGCATCCCCAGCTCGATGCGCGCCTGCGCGAGCAAGGAATCGCGCATATCGCCGTTCGTGCTGAGCTCGGAAGCAAGCTGGTAGCGCTCCTCGTACTCGCCGACGAGCCGCTTCACATCGGTGTCGCTCACCGACTGGACCGTCTGCACGAGGTCGCCCACGCCGTAGCCGTCGACCGCGTACCCGAACCGAGCCTGCGCGGCGACCTTGTCGCCTTCGGTGACGGCGACGTTGCGCATGTTGTCGCCGAAGCGCGCGACCTTGAGCCTGCGGGTCTCCGCGACGCCGACCGCGGCTCGCGCCCAGCTCCCGAGCTGCGACAGCACATCGGGATCGCTCCAGTGCCCTACGACGACCTCTCGCTGCCGATTGAGCCGACTCGCGATGAACCCGAACTCGCGCCCGCCGTGCGCGGATTGGTTGAGGTTCATGAAATCCATATCGATCGAGTCCCACGGGATGTCGCGGTTGTGCTGCGTATGGAAGTGTACAAACGGCTTCTCGAGCTCGAGAAGCCCGCCGATCCACATCTTCGCCGGCGAGAAGGTATGCATCCAGAGCACGAGCCCGAGGCACGAGTCGTCGGCGTTTGCCCGCCGGCATACCTGACGGATCGCGTCCGCGGTCGTGACGACCGGGCCGCCGGTGACCGTGACGGGAATCTGGGACGCCTGGTCGAGCGCCTCCGCGATCTTCCGCGCGTCGGCGGCGACGGTCTCGAGCGTGTCCTCGCCGTAGAGATGCTGGCTGCCGGTGATGAACCAGAGCTGTCCGCGTGTCGTGTCTGCCATCTGTCCTCCGCGCGAGCAGCCTACGATGGCGCCGATGCCGCGTCAAGCGATGAAGACCGCGGCGTGCCGGCAGAGCCGTTTGTCCGATCGGGACAGGCGTGGTACGCTTGCGTGTCGGTCGGCGGCCGGCAGGAGGAGAGCGATGGAACCGAACACGATTCCCAGACTGCTTCGTCGGATGGCGGAGCAGAACCCGCAGATTACTGCGCAGTACATGAAGCAGGAGGACGGGACGTTCATTCCCCGCACGTATGCGGAGCTGCGCGACGAGGTCGATGCGTTCGCGGCCGGTCTCATGTCGATCGGGATCGACCGCGGCGACCACGTGGGGCTCGTCTCGGAGAATCGGCCGGAGTGGCTCGTTGCCGATCTGGGTATCCAGTGCCTGGGCGCCGCTGACGTCCCGCGTGGGAACGACAGCATGGCCGATGAGCTGGCGTTCATACTCGGCTTCTCCGAGTGCGAGACCGTCGTCGTCGAGAATCGCACCCAGCTGCGTAAGGTCGCCGGCGTCCGCGAGGAGATCAGGACGCTTCGCCAGTTCGTCATTCTCGACCGCTCGGTGACCGAAGACGAGGCGAAGGAGCTTTCCTCCGAGGTTCGCCGCGTGAAGGTGCACCGCTACGACGATCTGGTGAGCGAAGGGCGTTCACGTCTCGAGAAGCATCCCGCCGCGATCGCCGAGGAGATCGAGCAGGGCGATAGCGAGGATCTCGCGACGATCATCTTCACGAGCGGGACGACCGGCGAGCCGAAGGGTGTCATGCTCACGCAGCACAACTTCATGTTCGAGATCGGCTGTATTCCCGAGCGGATCGACGTCACGCCGGGCGACACCTGGCTCTGCGTGCTGCCGGTCTGGCACTCCTTCGAGCGTATCATCCAGTACGTGGCGATCGGCAGCGGCTCTGCGCTCGCCTACTCGAAGCCGATCGGCACGATCATGCTGCAGGATTTCGCGACGGTGCGGCCGCAGTGGATGGCCTCGGTCCCGCGGATCTGGGAGGCGATTCGAGCGGGCATCTACCGGAACGTCAAGCAACAAGGCGGGGTCAAGCTCGCGTTGTTCAGCTTCTTCGTCGCGGTTGGAGGCGCTCACACGCGGCTGACCAATCTGCTGCGCGGACTGGCCCCTGACTTCCGTCGCCGGAGCCGCTCGCTCGATGCAATCGTCGCGTTCGTGCCGTGGCTGCTGCTCTGGCCCCTGCGTATGCTCGGGAACGCGCTCGTTTTCGGCAAGATCAAGGCGAAGCTCGGCGGGCGATTCATCGCCGGCGTTTCAGGCGGCGGTGCACTCCCCGGCGCGGTGGATGCGTTCTTTGCCGCGGCTGGAATCCTCCTGCTCGAAGGCTACGGGCTTACCGAGACGTCGCCCGTGCTCGCGGTACGCCACCAGGCGCATCCGGTCCCCGGGACGGTCGGATCGATGCTCCAGGGTACCGAGTGCAGGATCCTCGGCGAGGACGGCAGCGCGCACCCCGCGGGCGAGAAGGGGATCATCCACGTCCGCGGCCCGCAGGTGATGCGGGGGTACTACAAGCGGCCGGAGGCTACCGAGGCGGTGCTCGACTCCGATGGATGGCTCGATACCGGCGACCTGGGAATGCTCACTCACAGCGGTGAGCTCGCGATCACGGGTCGGGCGAAGGACACGATCGTCCTGCTCGGCGGGGAGAACATCGAGCCGCTTCCCATCGAGCAGCGGATCACCGAGAGCGAGTACATCGACACCGCTGTCGTCGTGGGGCAGGACCAGAAGTACCTCGGCGCGCTCATCGTGCCAAACCAGGAAGCGGTCGAACGGTACGCCGACGAGTATCACGTCCCCTACGGGACGTACGCCGACCTCGTAGAAAACGAGGGAATCCTCGAGCTCATCGACGGAGAGATCAACGCGCGGGTCAGCGCGAAGAACGGGTTCAAGGGCTTCGAACGAGTCTTCCGGTGCAAGCTGCTCGAGAAACCGTTCGAGGTGGGAGAGGAACTCTCGGCGAAGCAGGAGATCAAACGCCACGTCATCGCCGAGAAGTACAGCCGCGAAATCGCGCGGCTGTTCGAGTAAGCGCTACCGCCACCCGCGGTGAGGCGCGGGCGGCGGCGTGCCTGTGCTCGGCCGGCCTAATGGTCTTCCGAGCCGTCGTGCACGTGCCCGCGCTCGACCTCTTCGTCGGTCGCCTCGCGAACGTCGTTGACGGTGACGTCGAAGTGGAGCGTCTGCCCGGCGAGCGGGTGGTTCGCGTCGAGCTTGACCTCCTCGTCGCCAATGTCGACGAGGGTGACGACCTGCTGGTTGCCTTCCTTGTCCTGCGCGGCGAACTGCATGCCAACCTCGAGGTCGCCGTCGGGCATGTTCGAGCGAGGAACGGTGAACACGAGCTGGTCGTGGCGGTCTCCGTATCCCTTGTCCGGATCGACGGTGGTGCTCACCGTTTCCCCGACGTCTTTCCCTTCGAGCGCATCCTCGAGACCCTCGACGATGTTCTGGTGCCCGTGGACGTACGCGAGATCACCGTGATTCTCCGAGGAGTCGAGCACGGTTCCCTCGTCATCCTTGAGAGTGTACGCGATTTTCACAACTCGATCCTGTGCAACTTCCATGAGAACTCCTTGTCGTCAACCTACTAGCTCGATGCGCGGCGAGCAAGGCGAGCGCCGTACCGGCGGGTCCGCCTGCACTCGAGCGCCCACCGCTGCGAAGGGTGCAGCTTTTCGGTCGCGGGTCGATGCGCTACGATGGGTTGTCGGGCAGGCCGGGGCGCCGGGAGCTCGGCGAAAGGAATGACTATGACCGCGCAGACGCAGAGCGTGCTCCCGAGGTGGCGAGGGTTCAATCTTCTCGAGATGTTTACCGTCTCCAGCGACGGGGACTTCAGGGAGGACGACTTTCGATGGATCCGCGACTGGGGTTTCGACTTCGTCCGTATTCCGGCATGCTACACCCTGTGGACCGAGGCCGAGGACCCGTTTCGCATCGCCGAATCGGGCTTGGAGAAGATTGACCGGGTCGTTCGGCTCGGGCAGGACTACGGACTGCACGTTTCGTTCAACTTCCACCGTGGCCCCGGGTACTCGGTCAACCGGGAACGCGACGAGCCCTTCAATCTCTGGAAGGACCAGGACGCGCTCGACGCCTTCTGCCTCCACTGGCGGACGCTCGCGAAGCGGTACCGCGGTATCGCCTCCAGCGACCTGAGCTTCGATCTCGTCAACGAACCACCACCGCCGGGCGAGGGTCGTCCGCCGCTCTACCCCATGACCCGCGATGACCACGAACGCGTCGTCCGCGCCGCGATCGCGACGATCCACGAGACCGATCCGCACCGACTCGTGCTCGCCGACGGGATGGGCTACGGCCGTATCCCCGCTGCGGAGCTCGCGGATCTCGACCTCGCGCAGAGTTGTCGCGCCTACGAACCGATGGGGGTGAGCCACTACCAGGCGCAGTGGGTCAACGGCATGGACTGGCCGTATCCGCAGTGGCCCGGAGGCTACCACTTCGGCGAAGCCTGGGGCCGCAGCGAGCTGGAGGCGCACTACCGACCGTGGCTCGAGCTCGCGCAGCGGGGCGTGGGCGTACACTGCGGGGAGGCGGGGGCGTTCAACCGGACCCCGCACCCGGTCGTCCTCTCGTGGTTCGAAGACGTGCTTCAGATTCTCACGCCGCGCAGCATAGGGTTCTCGCTCTGGAACTTCCGGGGACCGTTCGGGATCCTCGACTCCGGACGCGACGACGTCGACTACGAGGGGTGGTACGGTCACGAGCTCGACCGTGACTACCTCTCGTTGCTGCAGCGATACTGACGCTACCGCGTCACTCATCTGATGCACGAACGAAGCTGCGCTTCGTTCTGCAAGACGACTGACGCTACCGGGTCACTCATCTGATGCACGAACGAAGCTGCGCTTCGTTCTGCAAGACGACTGACCCTACCGGGTCAGTCGTCTATGCACGTACCGGTGGGGGCGGTCGGCAGTCGCGCCGTAGCGCGCGCGCCGGTACTCGACGTACTCGCTCCACGTCCCGTCGTACCAGACCACACCGTCCTCCTCGAAGGCGAGCAGGTGCGTGCAGATCCGGTCGAGGAACCAACGGTCGTGGCTGATGACCATCACGCATCCGGCGAACTGCTCGATCGCCTCCTCGAGCGCGCGCAGCGTGTTGACGTCCAGGTCGTTCGTGGGCTCGTCGAGCAGCAGCATGTTCGAGCTCTGCTTGATCATCATCGCGAGATGGAGCCGATTTCGTTCGCCGCCGGAGAGCGACTCCACGCGCTTCTGCTGATCCGCCCCGGTGAAGTTGAACCAGGCGCAGTACGCGCGCGAGTTGACCTCGCGGTTGTCGCCGAGCCGGATCGTATCCGCCCCGCCGGAGAGCTGCTCCCAGACGGTCTTGCCGCCACCGAGGCTCGCGCGGCTCTGGTCGACGTAGGAGAACTGGACGGTATCACCGAGTCGCAGCATCCCGTCGTCGGGCTGCTCTTCCCCCACGATCATTCGGAAGAGCGTCGTCTTGCCGGCGCCGTTCGGCCCCACGATGCCGACGACCGCCCCCGGCGGCACGGCGAACGAGAGGTCGTCGAAGAGGACTCGCTCGCCGAACGCCTTCTTTACCTCGTCCGCCTCGACGACGATGTTGCCCAGCCGCGGGCCGGGGGGAATGGAGAGTTTTGTCTCCCTGACGCGCTCGCGCGCGCCGTCGGCGAGTAGCTTCTCGTAGTGGTTGATCCGCGCCTTCGACTTGGCGTGCCGCCCCTTCGGGCTCATGCCGATCCACTCCAGCTCGCGCTGCAGGGTCCTCTGTCGCTCGCTCTCGCCCTTCTCCTCCTGCTCGAGCCGGGTTCGCTTCTGCTCGAGCCAACTCGAGTAGTTGCCCCTCCACGGGATGCCCTCGCCGCGGTCGAGCTCGAGGATCCAGCCGGCGACGCTGTCGAGGAAGTATCGATCGTGCGTGACCGCGATGACGGTGCCCGAGTAGTCTCTCAGGTGCCGCTCGAGCCACGCCACCGTCTCCGCGTCGAGGTGGTTCGTCGGCTCGTCGAGGAGCAGGATGTCCGGCTGGCGCAGGAGCAATCGGCAGAGCGCCACGCGTCGTCGTTCGCCGCCGGAGAGCACGTCGATCTGCGTGTCGCCGGGCGGGCATCGCAGCGCGTCCATCGCGAGCTCGAGCCGGTTGTCGAGGTTCCACGCGTCGGCGGCGTCGAGCTTCTCCTGGAGGACGGCCTGCCGGTCGCCGAGCTTCTCGAAATCGGCGTCCGGCTCGCCGTACGCCTCGCTGATGCGGTCGAACTCTGCGAGGAGCTCCACCGTTTCGGCGACGCCCTCGCGGACGCAGGCGAGCACGGTCGACCCCGGCGTGAGCTCGGGTTCCTGCTCGAGGAAGCCGACCGAGTAGCCGGGTGAGGCCGCGATCTCGCCGGTGTAGTCGTCGTCCTGCCCCGCCATGATGCGCAGCAGCGTCGACTTCCCCGAGCCGTTGAGGCCGATCACCCCGATCTTCGCGCCGTAGAAGAATCCGAGCGTAATGTCCTTGAGAACCTGTTTCGTCCCGTGCGTACGCGAGACGCGGTTCATCGAGTAGATGACCTTCTTGTCATCGACGGTCGTTGCCATGCCGGAAGGATACCAAAGTTCGGGCCGACCGGTGAGGGTCGAGCTCGCCTGCCGGGCCGGCGTCCGAACGGGCCGCCTCAGAGCTGCTTCGTGTAGACGCGGTGTGTCTTGTAGATGTCCGCTTCCAGGCGCTCTACGTTTGCCATCATGAGGTCGTTGTCCGCCGCGATCTGAGTCATCTCCGCACCGTCGACCCGGTGCTTTTTGAGCACCCTCGTGATCTCGTGGAAAAGCAGCGCCGTGCCCCCGGCCTTCCGGTACTCGGGACGAATGCCGAACCCGTTGATGATGAACCGTCGCGTCGTCCGCTTCTCCCACATCAACCGGAGATACGTCAGCGGGTTGAGTCTGCCGCGCGCCTTGACCATTGCCGTGCTGAGGTCGGGGAAGCCGAGGATGAAGCCGGCAAGGTCTTCGCCCGACCGGAGCACGCGGATGAGCGACGGGCGCGAGACGAGCAGAAGGTCTTCGACCAGCTGGTCGAGCTCCGCTCGAGTGAGCGGTGTGAACACGTCCCGCTCGCGCCACGCCTCGTTGTAGGTCTCGCGGATCTCTTCGGCGATCGCGCGCAAGTCCCGCTTCGTCCGGTACTCGGGGATGTGGAATCGGCCCCGCTTCATCGCGATCTCCGCGGCGCGCCGGTACTTCGGGGAGAGGTCGTGCCGCTTGGCGTCGAGGTAGGCGCTGTGAAAATCCTTGGAGAAGCCGAATCCCGCCCCCTCGACGAGCTCGCGGTAGTAGGGGTGGTGGTACGGCATCATCGTCATCGACGCGGTCTCGTCGTAGCCGTGGATGAGGATGCCGCTGCCGGCGAAGCTTGAGAAGCCCTGCGGTCCGGTGAGCGTGTCGAGTCCGCGCTCGCGCGCCCAGCGCTCGGCGTGGTCGAAGAGCGCGCTCGCGACATCGGCATCCTCGATCGACTCGAAGAAGTAAAACCGCGCGTCGCGGCGGTCGTGGTACTCGTTGTAGCGAACCGGTTCGAGCAGCGCGATGCGGCCGACGGGCTCGGCCTTCTCTCCGCCGTCGTCGGCCCGTCCGACGCGTCGGGCGATGAAGAACTCGCCCTTCGAGTGCTCGAAGTAGGGATGGTCGTGCGCGATGATCGCGCGCATCGAACGCGCGAACCAGGGTACGTAATGCGGGTCTCCCTCGTAGATCGCAAGCGGCAGCTCGATGAACTGCGCCTCTTCCTCGGTTCCCGGTTCTACCCGCGCGATGTCGATCATGGTGCCTCCCGCAGACCTGGTGGCGCTTAGAAGAGCGCGCGCAGCGAGTACGCTACGGCAAAGCCTATGTAGTTCCCCACTACCCAGCCGACCACGCCCACCACGACGCCGGAGACGATCACCTTCCGGTTGCCGATCGCGGCCGCGACGACCGGAACGAACGGCGGCGAGTAGATGAAGCTCGTCGCGGTGATCAGGTGCGTATCCGCGTCGACGCGGAAGACCGCCGACAGGATAAGGTGCAGCACCGAGACGATCAGCAGCAGGCTCGCGACGTAGAGGATGAAGACCGGCGCCGTGCTCGCGATCTCTCGGACGTTCGCCATCGAGCTCACCGCGAGCGAGAAGACGAGGATCAGGTAGTAGCCGAGCTGGAAGCTGTTGCGCAGCCTGCGCACCCCGGGCAGGAACGACGCCGCAACACCCAGGGTGGTGATCGTGAGCATCGCCGCCGGCAGCGCGTACAGGTCCGGCAGGAAGAGCGTGAACGACCCTCCGGCCGCAAAGATGACCACCGCGGCGCCGAGCGCTTTCGCCATCTCGAGTAACTCGGACCCGCTGAAGCCGGTGAAGTAGGGCGAGAACTCGACGCCCGACTCCGAGTCGCCCTCGTCGGCGACGAAGCCGGGCAGGATGCGGCGGAAGATTTTCGGTCCGATCGACACGAAGACGAGCAGCAGGGCCGCGCCCACGACCACGTCCGAGCCGTGAACCGAGACGTAGACGTTCGGAGCTGTCTCGAGCGCGTTGCCGATCGCCGCGAGGTTCGGGGTGCCACCGGTGTAGACCCCCACGAGCATGCCGCCGGCCTTCCACCCTTCCGGCCCCAGGAACTGCCGGAAGATCAGGAAGGTGACGAACGAGCCCACGACGACGGCGATGGCCGCGGCGACGAGCGAGAGCACGCTCTTCTTCGCGAGTCGGCGCCACGAGCTGAGGTCGAGCGAGAAGAACAGGAGGGGTAGCGCGAGGGGAACCGTGAAGGTGGTCATCGCGTCCTGGACGAGGCCGATGTCGTCCGGCAGGACGCCGATGTTTCCGATGAGGAGCCCGACACCGTAGGCGAGCACGATCGTTCCGAGCCTGCTGATCCGGTCGATCTTGTACGCGGCGTAGATGAAGAGCGCCGGCGCACCCACGTAGAAGAGCGCCCAGAGGTAGATGGCCATAGTGCGCTCTACCTTAGTCGATCGCCACCGGCGTGTACAGTCGGCCACCGGCCGACGGGGGGCGCAGCCGGCCGCGTGCACGGGACGACCCGCGCTGCGGCCCCGGCGTCCACGGACCCGCGCGAATTCCGCTTGACACGGCCCCGCTCTCCTGCGACATTAAGTTTGTGCAATGCATAAACAAACCCGTGGAAGGAAGGAAGGGCGATATGAGCTCACGCGTAGAAGGGAAGATGCTCGAGCGGACCGGGCAAGTCAGACGTTACCCGGACGACGAGCACATCGCGGTGATCGTCGTGGACAACTTCCCCATGTTGGGAACGTTCGCCGCCGCGCGGTTCCTCGAATGGGTCGAGAGCAACCCAGGCGGGGTCATCTCGCTGCCCACGGGCAAGACGCCGCAGTACTTCATCGCCGAGACGAGCCGATTCCTCGAGGGCTGGAACCGATCGGAGATCGCCAGCGAGCTCGAGTCGCTCGGTGTCGACCCCGCGCGCAAGCCCGACATGTCGTCGCTGCGCTTCGTGCAGATCGACGAGTTCTACCCGGTCAACCCGCGGCATACGAACAGCTTCTACTACTACGTGGAGAAGTTCTACCTGGATGGGTTCGGCATCCCCGCCGACCGTTCGTTGCTCATCAACACCGAGCAGATCGGTATTCCTGCCGGAGAGACGCTCGAGAGCGTCTGGGGCGACGACGCGGTCGACCTGTCGCTGCGCTACCGACGCCCGCGCACCGGACGCGAGCGAATCCAGCGGGACGTCATCCACCGCGTCGACGAGTGGTGCGCCGAGTACGAGGACACCGTGCGCGAGCTCGGCGGCATTGGATTCTTCCTGGGGGGCATCGGACCGGACGGGCACATCGCGTTCAACGTGCGGGGCAGCGATCACTACTCGACCACTCGTCTCGCCCCGATCAACTACGAGACCCAGGCCGCCGCGGCGAGCGATCTCGGGGGCATCGAGGTGGCGCGTAAGCGCCTGACGATCACGATCGGCCTCTCGACGATTACCTACAACCGTGACGTTGCGGCGATCGTGCTCGCCGCCGGCGAAGCGAAGGCTGGCATCGTCGCCGACGCGGTCGAGTCGCCGGCGGGCATCGAGCGCCCGGCCTCCGCGCTGCACGGGCTGCGCAACTCGGCCTTCTACCTCACCCGCGGCGCGACGAAGCGGCTGACGCGTCGCCAGGTCGAACGGCTGCGCGCGGAGGAGGAGCTCGACAGCCGGCGACAGCACCAGATCGTGATCGACGTTGCGCTCAACATGGGGCGACGTCTCGCCGAGCTCACGGAGAGCGATCTCCGGGCGGATCCGTTCGGCGCGGTTCTGCTCGACAAGACCGATCGGGGCGTGGCCGATCTCCTGAAGGAGACCGAGCAGACGATTCGGGCAAAGTTCGACTCGGGCATGAAGATCCGCTCGGACTGCCGTTTCCTTCATACCGAACCGCACCACGACGACGTTATGCTTGGTTATCTCCCGTACGTCGTCCGACATATCCGCGAGCACAGCAACGAGCACTACTTCGCCACCTTCACGAGCGGGTTCACCGCGGTCACGAACGCGTACATGCTCGAGGTCTCCCGGAAGCTGCTCGACGCGTTGCGCGTCGACCGATACGACTTCTCGAGTCTCACCGGCGAGGGATACTTCGACGCGGAGGGCGACCACTTTCGCGACCACGACGTCTGGCTCTACCTCGACGGACTCGCCTCAATGTCCGACGAGCTTCAGGAGGAGGGGACGCTGCGCCGCCTCTACCGCAACCTTGTCACCGTCTTCGAGGACAGCGATCTCAACAACCTCACGAACCGGGTCGAGGAGCTCGTGAACTACTTCGAGACGCAGTACCCGGGCAAGAAGGACCTGGGCTACATCCAAACGCTGAAGGGCATGGTGCGCGAGTACGAATCGGAGTGTCTCTGGGGGTACTTCGGCTGGAACTCCGCGTCGATCGAGCACCTGCGGCTCGGCTTCTACAAGGGGGAGATCTTCACCGAGGAT
The DNA here is from genome assembly GCA_964458555.1 of uncultured Spirochaetaceae bacterium. GTDB lineage: Bacteria > Spirochaetota > Spirochaetia > DSM-27196 > SLST01 > SLST01. The sequence continues at coordinate 23,850 of CAYWJH010000020.1, forward strand.
CCGTCGATGCGGCGCGACGTCGTTCCGGTCCTCGACCTGCTGCGTCGGGTGGAGCCCGACGTCGTCACCGTTGCGTTCGACCCCGAGGCGAGCGGCCCCGACACCCACTACAAGGTGCTCCAGTCGATCGCCGAGGCTCTGCGCCTCTACCGCGAGGAGACCGGGCGCGAGGACATCCAGGTCTGGGGGTATCGAAACGTCTGGTATCGGTTCGACGCGACCGAGGCCGATCTGTACATCCCGGTGTCGCTGAACATGCTGACGCTCCAGCACGAGAGCTTCATGCACAGCTACAGGTCGCAGAAGAACGCCTCGTTTCCCAGCTACGAGCTCGAAGGGCCGTTTTCGCTGCTCGCCCAGAAGATCCAGGTTGAACAGTACGAGCAACTCGCGACGCTTCTCGGCCGCGAGTTCTTCTACGAGCACGAGCGGCCGCTCGTGCGCGCGACGCGCGGGTTCACCTTCCTCAAGACGATGACGCTCGACGAGTTCTTCACGCACTCGAGAACGCTGCGGTCGCAGGCCGAGGCTCGCGAATGACGACCGGCAGCCAGGCTCGCCAGCGCTCGGTGAACCTCGCGCTCGTCATGCGTGCGCTCCGCGAGAACGCTCCCGTCAGTCGGACCGAGATCGCCGACCGGACCGGCCTCACCAAATCGACCGTGTCGAACCTCGTGCGCGACCTCGCCTCGCGCGGCCTCGTCGCCGAGCTCCCCGAATCTTCCTCGGGTAACCACGGTGGAAGGCCGCGCGTCGCGCTCGAGCTTGCCTCCGACGGTCTCGACGTCGCGGGGTTCGAGCTGCGGCCCGACGGCGTTCGCGTGGTCACGCGGGGGCTGACGGGAGCGATCCGCGCGAGGCGATCGTACGACGGCGAGCGCGAGCGCTTCTCGGTTGGTACCGCCTGGCAACGCGCGTGCGAGCTGCTCGACGGCCCGCCCCAGTCGCTGCTGGGGATCGGCGTGGCGCTGCCGGCGACCGTCAACCCGGAGACCGGTCGGGTGATTCACTCGCGATCGTTCGCGATCCGCGACGAGGAAGTCGATGCGCTGTTGCCGGTCGGTGATCGGCCCCCGCTTCTCGTGGAGAACGACGCGAACGCGCTCGCGTGGGGAGCGCTCGACGCCACGCCGCGGTCCGACCGGCCGGAGAGCCTCATCGCGGTGATCGGCCGCGCAGAAGGCACCGGATCGGGCGCGGACGGGGCGGCGCGAGGGAGGCGCGGCGGTGCGTCGGCGGCATCCACGATGCGAGTCGGGACCGGCATCGTCCTCGACGGCCGCGTCTACCACGGCCGAACCTACGAGGCCGGCGAGTTCCGATCGGTGAGGTGGCGCGCCGGCAGCTCGAGCGAGCTCGACCGATCGGGTACCGCCGGGCTCTCGGAGCTGCTCGAGAGTCTCGCCGTCCCGGTGTCGATGCTGCGCCCCGACCGACTCGTCTTCGGCGGCGATCTCGCGCGCGAGGAGGATGCGATCCGCGAGTTGCTCGCCGGACCGCTCGCCGGCTCGTACGTCAACCCCGACGTAAGCGGATGCCCGCTCGTCGCGGCCGCCGAAGGTGCGTTCGCGATCGCCGACGGCGCTGCGCGGATGCTCGTGGAGCGGCTCTTCGCGGTACCGACCGTCGACTACCCGCGCCCGGCCGGGCTGCCGCGGTGGGAGGAGGTCGGGTCGCGAACCGGGTGAGGTCGCAGACCCTATGGCGTATGCTCGTGGATGACCCGGGGCGTTGCGCCGTCGAGGCGCACGACGATCAGTCCGAAGGCGGGGAGGTTGCGCGAGCGGAGTCCCGCGCCGTGCGGGCCGGGATCGCGCAGCGTCACCATCGCCGCCTCCGCCGACTCGTTGTACACGATCGCGACGGTCGAGGCTTCGGTCCGAAGCGAGCGAAGCCGGATGCCCGGCGCATCGGTATCGATCAACCTGGGTACCCGGCTGCCCGCGCGTATGCGCTCGATCGCGTCGCCGGGTGAGTCGGGGTCGAGGTCGACGGTCGTGCAGCGATCGGCGAACCCCGTCGGGAGACCCGCCGACCACCCCGACTCGCTGACGAGAACGCGGTACGCTCCCCGGCCGATCGTGACGACGCCGTCTGCGTCCACGGTGGCGCGCTCGAGGTCGCGCTCTCCCACGTACGCGAAATCGATCTGGTTCTCGAAAAGCAATGCGGGCACGCGCCACGGAAGCCGGCTCGGCCCGCTGACCACCGCGACGTCGCAGAGCGGCGTGCCCTCCGCGTTGAGGCGCGAGAGCCACGTGCACAGGTCGGCGAAGGGCGGGAAACGGTCCCACCATCCGCTGTTCGGGCCCACGTCGGGCGGTCGTTCGGTCCGACGCGGGCCGCGCACCGAATAGTAGAAGGCGTGCGGCATGAGGAGGTTGCACCCGCGCACCAGGAGCCAGAACGCGAGCCGCTGCATCTCCTCGAAGGTGAGGCCAAGACCGTATGCGCCGCAGAACTCGTTCGCGTTGCGCGCGCGGCCCTCGTGCATCATGACCGACGTAGCCGCCTTCGCCTGTGACGACTCTGGACCGGCGATTCCGCTCTTCTCGCCCGGGATGACGCGCCTGAGAACCATGTCCTGGCCCGGGATCTGAAAGTGCCTCAGGTGCGCGAGCACGTCGGGGCGCTCGGGGTGACCCACGAGCGCGACGCTGTGCCGCTCGCACCACTCGGCGATGGGACGGTAGTACACCTCGGAGAGGTGCGCGTCGAGCGCTGCCTCGTAGCGGCGGCGGAACGAACCCGCCTGAGGATCGTGGTCCCAGAGCAGCGGGAGCCGGTCGAAGAGATCGACGCCGTGTTCTTCGCGCGCCCGCTCGAGGAACGCGAGCGTGCCGGGCCGGAGCGCAGCGTCGTCGCTGCGGCCGAGCAACGACGGCTCGTCGGTGAAGATTCCCGCCACCGTCGCGCCGAACCAGCGACCGAACCGCTCGTAGTACCGTTCGTACGATTCTTCGATGAAACACGCGACTGCCGCAGGGTTCAGGATGTCGCCTGCCGGGTGGGTCTCCTCGAGCTCGTCGCTGTGCGGGGTATCCTGGTCCGGCTCGCGGCGATAGTGCAGCCCGCGGATCCACGCGTGCGTTCTGCGGTCCACGACTGCGGCGCGCCGCCCGTCGTCGGTAGTGTACTCGCCGACGAGCCTCGCGTCGTCGGCGGGAGCGTAACGCGTCGACCAGTGTTCGTCCGGGCCGAGCGTGAGGAGCTCGAGACCCCGGTTCGCGTACGTCGGGTCGCGCTCGACGACGCGACCGGCGGCCGATCCGCTCGGGTACATGCCCTCGTCGTAGAGGTAGACCGTCATGCCCAGACTCTCGGCTTCGCGGATCGCGACCTCGGTGTGGTGCAGCAGGCACTCGCTCATCCATCCGCATCCCTTGGGTAGTCCGACGCGGTTATGGATCACGACCGACCAGACGCCGTGGGAGCGAAAGTCACGAAGCTGGCGAACGATCTCGCCTTCGTCGAGCCGATCGTTCCAGAACCAGAACGGCGCGAACGAATACGCGCGGCGGACGTCAGGCGGAAGCTCTGGTACGGACATGGACGCTCCTTCAGATGAGCCCGGGGAACCAGGCCCGGGCGTTGGCCTCGGTGATCCGCGAGACGACCTCTTCGGGGAGGTCGAGACCGTGCGCGGACTGTCGCGCGAACTCTACTCGCTCCCCGGTCTCGAGGTACCGGAAGTAGGCATCGTACGTCGAGCGGATCGTCGCGTGCGCGCGCTCGCGTTCGGCCTCGTCGAGCGAGGAAAGCGGCTCTTTAAAGACGAGGTCGGTGCCGAAGAGAACACGATCGGCGTAGCGGGTGAGAAAGTCGGCGACTTTCTGGCCGGGTTGGTGCATCAGATCGCCGAGGCGCGCGGAGATATCCACGGCAAAGTTGGGATACCGGTCGAGCCGCGCGGCGACTTCGGCGACGTCGTACTCCAGGCTTCCCAGGTGCGCGCCTACGATGCGCAGGCGAGGGTGGCGCGCGAGTACCCGATCGCGCGCTGCGACGAGCTCGCCGTGCGATGGGACGTCGGCTCTGCCGTACAGGTGCCACTGCGGGTGGTCGCGGTAGTACGCGTAGTGCGGCGACGTTTCGTCCGGAGGCTGCCAGCAGGCGAGCGGCTCGCCGATATGCATGACCATGGGTACGCCTTCGCGCACGAGATAGGCGTAGACGGGGTCGAAGACCGCATCGTCGATCATCGCCCAGCTGCCGTCGGCCCGTCGCAGCTCCATGCCAATGTTCTTCCACGCCTTGACCGCCACCGCCCCGTCTCGAAGATCGTCCTGCAGCCCCGCGACGACGCGGTCGGCGTAGGCTGCCGGATCGTCGTGCGGGTCCGGAAGGTCGAAGCTCGTGCACCACGCGTAGCGACGGGGGTACGATCGGGCGAGCGCGCGGAACCGCGGGTGCACCGTTTCGCGCCAGTCTCCGGTTGCCACACAGATGTTGAGCGCCGTGACGCCGAGCTCGTCGAGCAGCGCGAGCGTGGCGTCGTCGTCGCCGGCGAGGTGGATGTGCGCGTCGATACGGTTCATCGAAGCCTCCCTCGAGTACCTCGTCACTCTAGCGCCGGGACAAGCGTGTGGCAAGGTGTCCGCCGCAATCGCCGGGCGCGCTCCCTCGACGGTCAAGGCCGCCCGTCGTCAACGCGTCAAAATATCTAAAATAACCTTTCTAAGCCAAATCGCTATTGATGCGAGGATCTCTTTATGGTACGCTTGCCGCAATGCATCGACCGCGCGCTTCGACGGACCCCCGGACCACACCTCGAGCGGTATGGCTCGCCGTCGCGGCGTTCCTCGCTCTTGCGCTCGGAGCGCTCGCCGCCGAGCCCGGGGACGCACTCGAATCGGTCGGGTCCACCGAGGTCGACGCGTTCGGGGTCGACGCGGCCGCGGTTCCTGCCGGTGCGGTCGTCTTCGAAGCGCCACCGGAGCGTGATCCGCTCTACGAGACGTATCCCGCGGGATTCTGGGCGGCGATCGTCGCGTTGCTGTCGCTCGCCTCGTTCGTCGTCGTCCTCATGCAGCTGCTGCAGCGTCGGGCCACCGCCGAGCGCAGCCTCGCGGCGAGCACGCGCGCGTTTCACATCCTCAGCGACTGTAACCAGGTTTTGATCCGCGGCACGACCGAGTCCGAGATTGCCGACTCGGTCTGCCGGGTGCTCACCGAGGTCGGTGGCTATCGGGGCGCGGGCGTCCTGTACGCCGACCACGACGAGATGCGCACGCTGCGCACGATCGCGTGCGGTGGTGACTTCCGCGACCTCTGCGCCGCCACCCGTCTCTCGTGGAGCGATCCCCGGAACTCCGCCGCCGGACCGATCGCAGACGCCGTCACATCGCGCACGACGATCGTCGTCGACGACACCGCGGCCGACGACAGGTATCCGGTCTGGCGCAGGCGGGCGGTCTCCGACGGCGTCGCGGCGGCGACGGCCGTCCCGCTCGTACTCGAGGGCGAGGTGTCCGGCGCGCTCTGCGTCTGCGCGGCGGAGGCGAGCCCGTTCGGCGAGCAGGAGCGACGTCTGCTCGCCGAGCTCGCCGACGACGTGAGCTTCGGGGTAACCGCCTTGCGCGCCGCCGAGGCGCGGCGGACCGCAGAGGCGGTGTTGCGCGAGAACCGCGAGTTCCTGCGCAGCATCCTCGAGACGAGTCCGATGGGTATCATGCTCATCGAGGAGTCGGGCGCGGTGCCCTACGCGAACGCGCGCGCCCGCGAGCTGCTCGGGCCGCTCGTGGAGGACATCATCGGCACCGATCCGGCGACGTGGTCGCGGGTGACGACGCTCGAAGGCGCGCCGCTCACCGGGGCCACCACGCCCATCGGCCGCGTCCTCTCCGACGGCGCGGTGGTCGCCACCTTCGAGATGCGTCTTCCGGGGCCGGACGGGCCGCCGGCCTATCTGTCGCTCGATGCCGCTCCGCTGTACCAGGAGAACGGAGAGGTCCGCGGCGCTGTCGTCGTGGTCGAGGACATTCGGGAACGAATCGAGGCGCAGGAGGCGCTCGGTGCGGCGCGCGACGCCGCCGAAGAGAGCAGCCGGGCGAAGAGCAGCTTTATGGCGAACATGAGCCACGAGCTTCGCACGCCTCTGAACGGCATCCTTGGAATGGCGCAGTTGTTGCGCGACACGTCGCTCGGCGAGACGCAGGCCGATTATCTCGATATGCTCGGATACTCGGCCGACATGCTGTTCCGCATGGTTCAGGACGTGCTCGACTTCTCCGAGATCGAGGCGGGCCGTATCGTACTCAGCGATGACGTCTTCGACGTGGGTCGCCTCGTCGACACGATCTGCCGAACCGTTGGGGTGCAGGTGGACGAGGATGCCGTCAGTTTCCGGTGGAGCGTCGACCCCACCTGTGAGAGGCTTCGCGGCGACCGGGCGCGTTTCGCGCAGATCCTCTACAATCTTCTCACCAACGCGGTGAAGTACACCGAGCACGGCACGATCGCGCTGCGCGTAGGCCGCGACGAGAACGTCACGATCGTCGTGGAGGACACCGGCGCGGGGATGGACGAGTCGCAGGTGCCGCGCGCCTTCGACGCGTTCACGCAGCTCGAGGATCCGTACACGAAGACCCACCGTGGTCTGGGAATGGGACTTCCTATCGTCAGCGGGCTCGTCGAACGCATGGGCGGGACGATTCGCATCGACAGCTCGGTGGGCAACGGGACGACGGCGCGCGTCTGGCTTCCGCTCGGGATTCCCGAGGAGGATGAGCGCGGGCCCGAACCCCGGCACGCGCCGGTCGCCTCCCCCTCCGGCGCGCCGAGCATCTCCGTGCTGCTCGTCGAAGACGAGGCCATCAACCGGATGTATCTCGCTTCGGCGCTCGAAGACCGCGGCTGCGAGGTCACCCCAGCGGGAAACGCCAGGGACGCGCTGCGGCTCGTCGCCCAGCACGAGTACGAGGTTCTCCTCCTCGACATCGGCTTGCCCGATATCGACGGCGCCGAAGTCGCGCACCGCATTCGCACCGGCTCGGCAGGCGAACACGCTGCCGGTACGCCGATCGTCGCGGTCACCGCCTACACGGGTAGGGAAGACCTCGAGCGCTACGAAGCCGTCGGTATCGACCACGTCGTCTCCAAGCCGGTAGACCTGGGCAGGTTGAGCGAGTTGCTCGCCCGGTTCGCCGCGCGGAACCCTGCCCGGTCTGCGTAGGCTCGATCAAGCGCGCGCTCCCCTGTCCCCTCGGCCGGTTCCGCCGATGGCGGATGTCAAGCTGCACGCACGGCGTGAGACCGGTGTACATTGTCGGAAGACGGGACGGAGCGAAGAGGTTTCGGTATGATGAGGTTGAAAGAGCTTGCTGCAGCCGTCGCGATGGTGACGCCGACGTCGCTCGGCGGAGGCGCGCGGTTCGCCACGGAGTAGAGGTGGTATTCAGCACATCCATCTTTGTCTTCGCCTTCCTCCCGGTCTTCCTGGGCCTCTACTACGCGATCCCGGAACGCTACCGGTACATCTGGATACTCGCGGGAAGCTGGGTCTTCTACGCCTGGTGGCGCGTCGACTTCCTGCTCCTCCTTGTGGCGACGACCGTCTGGTCCTACCTCTTCGGCCGCGCGATCGCGCGCTTCAAGGACGAACGACCCGACCGCGCGAGGTTGATCGTGGCGCTTGCCGTCGTGCTGAACCTCGGTGTGCTCGGCTACTTCAAGTACGCGAATTTCGGCGTCGATACGCTGAACGCGCTCCTCGACGCGCTCGGGGTGCCGCTGCTGACGATTTCGAGAGTCATCCTGCCGATCGGGATCTCCTTCTATACCTTCCAGGCGACGAGCTACGTCGTGGACGTCTACCGCGGTGACGCGCCGGCGGGCAGGGACTACGCGCAGGTCGCGGCCTACATCTCGCTCTTTCCCCAGCTGATCGCCGGGCCCATTCTCCGGTACAAGAACCTCGAAGGGCAGCTCCGCGAGCGGGATCACACCTTTGGGAAGTTCTCGCACGGGGCGCTTCGGTTCATGGTCGGGTTCTGCAAGAAGGTCCTCATCGCCGATACCGCGGGAGAGCTCGTCGACCAGGTCTTCGCGCTTTCCGAGCCCGGTATGGTCGCCGCCTGGCTGGGTGCGATCGGCTATACCGTTCAGCTCTACTACGACTTCACCGGCTATAGCGACATGGCGATCGGCCTGGGGCTCATGATGGGCTTCCGGTTCATCGAGAACTTCAACCGGCCCTATATCTCGCGTGGCGTCACCGAGTTCTGGCGCCGTTGGCACATCAGTCTCTCGTCGTGGTTGCGCGACTACCTCTACGTACCGCTCGGAGGCAACCGCAAGGGTCGCAGGCGGACCTACATCAACGTGATGCTCGTGATGCTGCTCGGCGGACTCTGGCACGGCGCCGCGTGGACCTTCGTCGCCTGGGGGGCGTGGCACGGAACCTTTCTCATGATCGAACGGATCCTCAAGGACCGAGGCTCCGAGCCGAGGCTGCCGGCCCCGCTCGCGATCGCCGGGACGATGCTCGTCGTCGTGATCGGCTGGGTCGTATTCCGCGCGGAGAGCTTTCCGGTCGCGCTCAGCGTGTACGCGGGTATGCTCGGGCTCAACGGCGTGGCATTAGGCGATCGGCTGCTCTGGCAGCTGAACGCGCTTCCGGTGGTAGCGACCGCCGTCGGGATGCTCCTCGTCTACGTGGAACCGCTGGTCTCCGACGTCGTGCGCGTGCCCGAGGAGCGGAGCCGCGCGCTGCCGGCGACCGTAGTTGCGGCGATCGTGCCGTTGTTCATCGCGAGTATCGTGAAGCTCTCCGCGCAGAGCTTCTCGCCCTTTCTCTACTTCCAGTTCTAGCGGGCGGTCATCCATGCAACGAGAGAACCAGCCTACGTCACGCGAAGAGCACGAACGCCCCCCTGCGACACGTCCGCTCGTATACGGGGTGGGTACGGTGCTTCTCCTGCTGCTGCTCTTCGGCGCGATTGCCTCGGCGCTCAACCCGAACCTCCTCGAGCAGCACGAGGATGCCGACCCGATCACCGGCGAGCTGACGTCACGGTACCAGGCGGGCTACGAGGGGGGGCTCTTCATTCGCGAGCCCTCCACGCACCTGTGGGCGCTCTTCCGCTGGGCGCTCTTCCGCGAAGGCCGACCCGGTGTCGTCGTCGGGTCCGACGGATGGCTGTTCACCCGCGAGGAGTTCCTCTTCTACGAAGACGAGGCGCAGCAGACCGAGCACTGGCTCGACTACATTACGGCGGTGCGGGACACGCTGTCGGAGTCGGGAATCGAGCTCGTCGTCGCGCTCGTACCGGCGAAGGCGCGGATCCACGAGGAGCGGCTCGGACGACTGCGGCTGCCCTCGTACACGCGAGACCGGTACGAGTCGTTCCGGTCGTTGCTCGCCGACCGTGGCATCCGCGCTCCGGACCTCGCCCGCGCGCTCGCCACGCTCGACGCCGAGGAAGAGGCGTTTCTGCGCACCGATACGCACTGGACACCAACCGGCGCGAGCGCTGCGGCACGGGCGCTGGCCGGAGACATCGCGTCGGTGCTCGATCGGACCTCCGCCCCGCGGGCGAGCTACGCGCGACGGCGCGGCGAGACGGTCGCGCACGAGGGAGATCTCCTGACGTTCATACCGTTGGGACCGTTCCAGGAACGGTTCGGACCGCGGCCGGACCGTCTGGCGACCGTCACTACGGAGGCGATCTCCGAACCGGAGCTGGGTCTGTTCGACGAGGTTGAGATTCCGGTGGCGCTGGTCGGTACGAGCTACAGCGCGGGCGGGGTCTGGGACTTCGCCGGTGCGCTGCAGAGCGAGATCGAGGCGGACGTGATCAACGTGGCGGTCAGCGGCGAGGGGCCGTTCGTTCCCATGCGCGACTATCTGGCCTCCGAGACGATCCGCGAAACCACGCCCCGCGTCGTCGTCTGGGAGATCCCCGAGCGCTACCTTCCGGTGAGCTACCCCGTGGGTCAGTGATCCGAACGACGCGAGCGGCGGCGGGCGACCGTTGGACAAAAGACCGTCGGCCTCGTAGGATTGCCGGCGGGAGGAGTCATGGATTTCACCGGCGAGGGATTCGTCGTGCTGTTGCGCGTCATCGCGGTCGTGCAGGTCGTCTACGGGATTCCGTTCATACTCAGGCTCGTGCCACCAAACCGCTTCTTCGGGTTCAAGATGGCGAGCGTCATCCCGGATGAGGAGGCGTGGTACTACGCGAACCGCATCCTCGGCGTCGAATCGGTGATCACCGGCTTCTTCGTAGGGATCGTGAGCCTCCTGCTCCCGTTCGTCACCGAGGAGTACCCTCGCAGCGTCCGGGTGCTCATCGTCGTCGCGGTCGTTATCGTCCCCTTGTCGATCGCCGTCTCGTACACGCGCCGAAAGGCTTCCGAACGGCTCGAGGAGCGCAAGCGCTCCGGCGAGTCCGATGAGGAAGCGTAGCCGGTTCGGTCGGAGGTGGCACCGCGGCGCGCAGAGGTGATAGAATAGTCGACGCCTATGATGAGCAATCACGAGACCAGGATATCCGTGGTCGACGCTACGGAAGGCCGCCCGAACGTCGACCGCGTCTTCGACCTCCTGCGGGCGACATCGCGTACCTTTGCGCTCTCCATAGAGGGGCTTCCCGCGCCGCTTCGCGAGCAGATAGCCGTCGCCTACCTCCTCTTCCGCGTCTCCGACTATCTGGAGGATCACGAGACGCTCGATCCGCGCGAGAAGGTCCGGCTGCTCGAGCGCTGGGAGACCGTGCTTTCCTCGCCGTCGCTGCGGATCGTCTTCCGCGATTCGATCGCCGCCGTGCCGCACCGCGAGGACGACCCGGAAGCGGTCGTCGTCCGGGAGTTCGGGCTTCTGCTGGACGCGCTCGCCACCTTCCCGGACGAGGCTCGCCGTGCGATCACCGACCGGGTTCGCGAGACGAGCCTCGGCATGGCGCGGTGGCAGGCGAAGGGTCCCGTCGTGGAGGACGAGGCCGACCTTGACGACTACATGCACCACGTCGCAGGGCTCGTCGGCTACCTCGTGACCGACCTGTTTTCCCTCCACTTCGAGAGCGTCGCCGGGCGGCGGCACCTGCTCATGCCGCTCGCGCGCGAGTTCGGCCTCGCGCTGCAGTGCGTGAACATCCTCCGGGGGCTGAGAAAGGACTACGAGCGCGGCTGGATCTTCGTACCGCGCTCGTTCTGCGCCGCCCACAATCTGCTCTGCACCGACTTCTTCCGCCGCTCCGAGCGGTGCCGGTCGATGCGTGTGGTCGCCGACCTCGTCGAGAAGGCCGAGCGACACCTCAAGGCGGGGCTCGCCTACGTGCGGCTCCTGCCGCGACGGCTGCACCGCGTGCGCCTCGCGTGCATGTGGCCGCTGCTCTTCGCGGCGCGGACGCTCGCGGTGACGCGGGACAACCCGCAGGTGCTGACCGGCGAGGTGAAGATCTCTCGTCGCACCGTCAAGCGAATCGTGGGCACGACCACGCTCCTGGGCTGGTCGAACGCCTGGGTCTCGGGCTACACGCGCCATCTGCTGGCCGCACAGGACCCTCAATGAACCACGGAATTCGGAACGTCGTCTTCATCACCACCGATCAGCAGCGCGCCGACACGATTGGCGCGCACGGCAATCCGCACATGACCACGCCGGCGCTCGACCGGCTCGCCGCCGAGGGCGTGAGCTTCTCGCAGGCGTTCGCCTGCGGTGCGACGTGCGTCGCGAGTCGGGCCGCCTTCTACACCGGGATGTACGCGCACAACACCGGGTGCTACAGCTTCGACCGCTGGTCGCACAACCGCACCTGGGTGCACGAGCTGCGCGACGCCGGGTGGCGTACCGCCGCGATCGGGAAGGTACACCACGGCCCGGCGCACGACCCCATGGCCTTTCAGGATCGGCTCTACGCGGAGAACTTTCCGAACATGAGCGATTGGGAGGACGACTACGCGAACTACCTTAAGAGCGGTGGTCACGAGAGCGGCTGCAAGCTGATCACGCAGGACGGCCGGTGGCTCGAGAAGCTCGGCTCGGAGGTCTTCCCGCTGCCGGAGGAGTACCACGAGGACCAGTTCGTCGGCCGTATGGCCCGCCGCTGGATCGCCGACTACGACGGCGACGCCCCGTTCTACCTCCACGTAGGGTTCCAGGGTCCGCACGATCCGTTCGACCCGCCGCAGCGTTTCCTCGACCTCTACGCCGACCGCGAGGTGCCGGTTCCGCGGCCCGACGCCGGCGGCTACGACGCGCGTCCGCCGCAGTACCGACGTCACATGGAATCGGTCCTCAACGACACGCGATGGGACAACCCTCCCGGTCACAGCGGCTGGGCGATGGATCTCCGCGAGGCGGGCCCCGACGAGCTCGCCCGGATGCGGCGGCACTACTACGCGCTCGTCACGCAGATCGACGAGCAGGTCGGGCTCATCATGGCCGAGCTCGCCGACCGGCGCATGCTCGACGACACGCTCGTCGTCTTCACCTCCGACCACGGAGACAACCTGGGCGACCATGGGCTCGTCTACAAGTGGCTGATGACCGACGAGGCGATCAGGGTGCCGTTCATCGTCAGGCTCCCCGATCGTGCCGATGGTCGCACCGTCCGATCCGGCGTCACCGACGAGCTGCTGTTCAGCCAGATCGACGTTGGGCCTACCGTGCTCGAGGCAGCCGGGCTTCCCGTGCCGCAACGACTCGACGGGCGCTCCAACCTGGCCCGCTTCGCGTCGGGCGAGGCGTCGCAGGCCCCGGAGGCGGTCCTCTGCGAGGACAACTACCTCACCATGTACCGGACGCTCGATCGGAAGTACATCCACTACGCGGGGCAGCCGCACGCCGAATACTTCGACCTCTCGAGCGACCCGTTCGAGGAGCGCAACCTCGCCGAAGATCCGTCCTGCGCCGAGGAGCTCGCTTCGCTACGCGCGCGCATGCTCGACGAGCTGCTCGTTTCGCGCTACCTGGGCTCGCTTCCACAGATCGGGATGGGACAGGGCGAGCGCCGGATCTGGCCGGCCAATCACCCGGAGGATCCGTGGGTCCTCCACCCCGGGATGAAAGGCAACAACCAGACCCGGCTGTGACCGCGGGCCGCCTCAGGCCTCGCTGCCCGCCTCGCCGTAGTACGCGGTGAGGTAGAGCGTCTTCAGCTCGTCGATGAGCGGGTACCGCGGGTTGGCCCCGGTGCACTGGTCGTCGAAGGCGCGGCGGGCGAGGGTGTCGACCTTCGTGAGAAAGGCCATCTCGTCGACATCGGATTCGCGGATCGATCCGGGGATGTCCAGCTCGGCCTTGAGCGCCTCGACCCGCTCGATGAGCAGATTGACCTTTTCCTCCGCGGTCTCCCCGCCCAGCCGGAGGTAGTCCGCCACGCGCGCGTAGCGCCCCTTCGCGTCAGGGTGCGTGTACTGCGGAAAGGCCGTCTGCTTCGTCGGCGCATCGTCTGCGTTGAACCGGATCACGTGGCTGACCATGAGCGCGTTCGCGAGCCCGTGCGGGAGGTCGAAGGCCGCCCCCAGCTTGTGCGCCGTGCTGTGGCAGACGCCGAGAAACGCGTTCGCGAAGGCCATCCCGGCCATCGTCGCGGCGTTGTGGACCTTCTCGCGCGCCCGCGCGTTACGCCCGCCGTCGCGGTAGGCCTGCGGCAGGTACTTGAACAGGACCCGGATCGCCTCGAGCGCCATGCCGTTCGTGTAGTCGGTCGACAGGACCGATACCATCGCCTCGAGCGCGTGCGTGAGCGCGTCGATCCCCGAGTACGCGGTCAGGCGCGGGGGCATGCTCGCAACGAGCTGGCTGTCCACGATCGCCATGTCCGGGGTGAGCTCGTAGTCGGCGAGCGGGTACTTCACGCCGGTGCGCTCGTCGGTCACGACGGCGAAGGGCGTGACCTCGCTTCCGGTTCCGCTCGTCGTAGGGATGGCGACCATCGTCGCCTTCTTCCCGAGCTCCGGGAGCGCGTAGATCCGTTTGCGGATATCCATGAAGCGCATCGCAAGCCCCTCGAAGGTGATCTCCGGCCGCTCGTAGAGCAGCCACATGATCTTCGCCGCGTCGATGGGTGACCCGCCGCCGAGCGCGATGACGACGTCGGGGGCAAAGCTGCGCATGAGCTCGACGCCGCGGTTGATCGTCGCGAGCGTCGGATCCGGCTCCACCTGGTAGAAGATCTCGTGTTGGATGCCGAGTCGATCGGTGATCCGCGTGACCCGCTCGGCATAGCCCATCTTCATCAGCGTCTCGTCGGTCACGATGAGCGCGCGCCGCTTTCCGGCGAGCTCGCCGAGCGCGACCTCCAGGCTGCCCGGTTTCAGGTAGACGCGCGGGGGGAGGCGAAACCAGAGCATGTTCTCGCGCCGTTCGGCCACGGTCTTCACGTTGAGCAGGTGCTTCACGCCGACGTTCTCGCTCACCGAGTTGCCGCCCCAGCTCCCGCAGCCGAGCGTGAGCGAGGGCTCGAGGCGGAAGTTGTAGATATCTCCGATCGCGCCCTGGCTCGTGGGCATGTTCACGAGCACACGACCGGTCTTCATCGCGCGGGCGAACGCGTCGATCCGGTCGCCGTTGGGCGGATCGGTGTAGAGGACCGATGTGTGTCCGATCCCGCCGAAGGCGACGAGGTCGACCGCTCTGGCGAGCGCGGCGTCGAAGCTCGCGGCGCGGTAGAGCGCGAGCACGGGCGAGAGCTTCTCGTAGGAGAGCGGCTCGTCGGTGCCGACGCGGTCGACCGGCGCGACGAGCGCCCGGGTCTGCGCCGGGACGTGGAATCCCGCCATCTCGGCGATGCGCGCGGCGGACTGTCCCACGGTCTTCGCGTTGAGCTTGCCGTCGGCGACCACGATGCGTCTCAGCGCCTCGGTCTGCTGCTCCGTGCACAGATGCGCACCGCGGAGGGCGAGCTCGTCGCGTACCGCGTCGTAGAGCTCCTCGACGACGACGAGCGATTGCTCGGAGGCGCAGATCATCCCGTTGTCGAAGCTCTTGCTCACGAGCACCGAGCTTACCGCCATCTGCACGTCGGCCGTCTCGTCGACCACCGCGGGCGTGTTGCCCGCCCCCACCCCGAGCGCCGGTTTGCCCGACGAGTAGGCGGCCTTCACCATGCCCGGGCCGCCGGTGGCGAGGATCAGGTTGACCCGCTCGTGGCGCATGAGCTCGTCGGTGAGCTCGACGCTCGGCTCGTCGATCCAGCCGATGATATCCTCCGGAGCACCGGCCTCGACCGCGGCGTCGCGGATGATGCGCGCCGCCTCAACGGTGCACGCTTTCGCGCGCGGATGCGGGCTGAAGACGATTCCGTTTCGGGTCTTCAGCGCGAGGAGCGCCTTGAAGATCGCCGTAGAGGTGGGATTGGTCGTGGGGACGATGCCGGCGATCACGCCGATTGGCTCGGCGATCCGCGCGATGCCGGCGTCTTCGTCGTGCTCGATGGCGCCGCAGGTGGGCGTGTCCTTGTACTTGTTGAAGATGTACTCGGCGGCAAAGTGGTTCTTGATGACCTTGTCCTCGAGCACCCCCATCCCGGTCTCTTCGACCGCCTGTCGCGCGAGGTCGATGCGCGCGATGTTCGCGGCCATCGCCGCGCGGCGGAAGATCTCGTCGACGCGCTCCTGGTCGAAGTCGGCGTACGCGGCCTGGGCCGACGCGACGCGGCTCACAAGCCCGTCGAGGTCGATCGATCCGGAATCGGCGCGAGTAGCTCGCGGGTCCCGGGTGGTGGTTGGTGCGGTCCTGGGTGCCATCGGCCCCTCCTGCGGTATGGGTATCCAGATATCGATATTTTAATATCGATAACGAGTGAACTATAAGCCGCAGGGGTCCGTGTGGTCAAGAGGGAGCGAAGCCTTTTTGCCGATGCGGAAACGCCGACCCGCGGTCGCCCCGAATCAGGAGAGCGCGAGCCCGTCGGGCGTCGGCGCGAGCTCGTGCACGTCCAGCGCCTCGTAGAGGATGAGCACCGTCGAGACGGTCGGGTCCTCGAGACCCCGCTCGATCTCGCCGATCGTGTGGGGGTGCAGCCCCGTGCGCTCGGCGAGGCGCTCCTGCGTCAGCCCCGCCGCGCGTCGCCGATCGGCGATCGAGCGGCCGAAGCGCTCGAGCACCGTCGCCGGGTCGTCCGCCCAGCCCCGGAGCGTCTCGCCCGGCTGCACGATCGACGCAACCGGGAGCTCGGGCGCGAAGCAGGCGTTCACGAACCGGCCCTCGATCTCGATCCTCGTTACCCCCAGCGCCGCGAGCACGCGCACGACCGTCAGCAGCGTCGCGTCGGTCTGTCCGCTCTCGAGCAGCCGGACCGTGTTCCGGTGCAGCCCCGCCATCGAGCCGAGCCTCTCCTGCGAGACGCGGATCTCCCGCCGCCGCGCCCGGATTCCGGCGACGAGCGACTGATACGCGACCCAGCACGAGCGACGGTGCATACGGTAAGTATCCCGCGAGCCGTCGGCGACCACAAGTGCGGCGGCGCGACCCGCGGCCGATTCACCCCGGATTACCACCGCGCTGTGCAACACCGCGGTGGGTGGCGCCGCGCGGTTCCGCGCGTAACGCTGAAGGCAACGATGAGGAGGTGCGCGATGAGACGTGAAAGAAGGCGCGCGGCCGTCTTGCTGCTCGTGCTCGCAATGCTGTTGCTCGCCGGATGCGAGGGCTGGCTCGGACCGTCGATCGACGGAAGATGGGCCGCGTTCGGCGATTACCTCGTGGGCATGGGAGGAGAAGTGTCGGAGATCGGCGGCCTGAGCGCCCTCTACGAGGGAGGGAGCTACCGCTTCGAGTACACGATGACCGCCCCCTACCCCGACGGGCCTTCGGTGGCGTCGTGGCAGGAGGGGTCGCTCGACCCGGCCGATCCCGGCGAGGGAGACGCGTTCACCATGACCGTCACCGCCTCGCCGGATGACGGTTACTCACCGCCTGCGGGAGAGTCCTTCGAGGGGAAGGTCGTCTACCTGGGCCGCGACGTGCTCGTGCTCGACATCGACGCGGGAGACGGCGCGCCCATCATGACCTGGAGCTTCCAGCGGCAGTAGGCCGTCGCTCCCACGCCGGCGTGCCCCGGGCTTGCGGGCTCGCGTCGCGCGGCCTATCATGGACCCGACGCCCCGGCGGGCGCCCAAGGAGCGACCGTGCGACCGAACATCGTCTACATCCTCGCCGACGACCTGGGCTACGGCGACCCGGGCTGCAACAACGCCTCCTCGGCGATCCCGACCCCCAACATCGACCGGCTCGCCGGGGAAGGGATCCGCTTCACCGACGCGCACGCGGGGTCGAGCGTCTGCACGCCGAGCCGCTACGCGGTGCTCACCGGGCGCTACGCGTGGCGGGGCCGGCTCAAGAGCGGCATCGTCTGGGAGTGGGACGCGCCGCTCGTCGAGGAGGGCCGCCGCACGGTCGCATCGCTCCTGCGCGATAGCGGCTACGCCACCGCGTGCATCGGGAAGTGGCACCTGGGGTGGGAGTGGACGCTCACCGACGGGTCGCGGCCGAACGATCACGTGGCCTTCGGACAGATGCTGCGAGACGAGCGCCACGAGTTGGGCAAGCGGATCGACTACACCGCGCGACTCGGCGGCGGGCCCGTGGACCGTGGGTTCGACAGCTACTTCGGCGTCGACGTTCCCAACTTCGCGCCCTACACCTGGTTCGAGGACGACCACCTGACCGATGTCCCGACGGTGGAGAAGCCCGACCACCTCTACGGGCACCCGGGCCTCGCGCTTCCGGGCTGGGAGCTCGAGGCGATGATCCCGGAGTTCACGCGGCGCGCGGTCGAGTACATCGAGTCGGGCGCGACCGCGGACGCGCCCTTCTTTCTCTACTTCCCGCTCACCTCGCCGCACTCGCCGGTGGTGCCCAACGACGAGTTCAAGGGCAGAAGCGGCGCGGGCAACTACGGCGACTTCGTCTGCGAGGTCGACTGGGTCGTCGGGCAGGTAACCGACGCGCTCGATCGCGCCGGAATCGCTGACAATACGCTCGTGATCTTCACGAGCGACAACGGGCCCGAGCGTCGCACGCCGGACGATATGGGCGCGTGGGAGCGCATCCGCGAGCACGGCCACTACAGCATGGGCGACCTGCGCGGGATCAAGCGCGACGTGTGGGAGGGCGGCCACCGCGTACCGTTCGTCGCGCGCTGGCCGCAGGTGACGCCGGCGGGTGCGGTCTGCGACGAGCTCGTGTCGCTGAGCGATCTCATGGCGACGTGCGCGGAGATCGCGGGTGCGGAGCTCGGACCCGGCGAGGGCGAGGACAGCGTCAGTCTCATGCCGATGCTGCGAGGCGCGGTGACGACGCCTGCGCGAAGCTTCGCGATCCACCACAGCGCCGGCGGCGTCTTCGCCGTACGCGCGCGCGTCGCCGGTCGCGACGGCGACTGGGTCCTCATCGACTCGCCGAATCCCGACGAGAACGAGGAGCCGGAATGGTTCCGCGCCGAGCGCGGGTACGAATCGCACGACGGGCCGCGCGAGCTCTACAACCTCACCGAAGACCTCGCCGAACGGCGCAACCTGCACGGCGATGAGCCGGAGATCGCGCGCGAGCTCGGACGCATCCTCGACCGCGCGAAGCGGGACTCGGGAACCCGCGGCCTCTGCTCGCGGCCGGTCGACGAGCTCAGCGAGTAGTCGAGCCCTACGCAAAGCTTTTCTTGACAGCTGCAAATTCCGGGTCTAAGATTTAATCACTGGCACGACGATCGCCCATAGTGTGATGCTGTTGCACGATGTAGGGCGAATCGTGGAAAGGAGGTGGTACGGGCCGCGTGGCCGTTAATAGCGATAAAGAAGACCTTCGTAATCGAGAGCACGGCTTGGTCCGTTCGCAGGGCCGAACGTAGTGCTGGTTCACCATTCGTGAGGTAGTCTATCGACACCTGGCCTTACCACGCGAAGTGCCTATCTCATGACGCTGTTCCTCAAAAGGAGGGGACAATGTCGAAGAAGTTTGCAATCGTTTTAGTGGTGTTGCTGCTGCTCGTACCCATGAGCATGTACGCAACCGGTACCCAGGAGGCCGGCGGCGACGGCGGAGGGATGGTCGAGGCCACCGGGGAACCGACGTACGGTGGAACCTTCACCTACGGCGCTGGTGTCAACGACCCACCCAGCCCCGACATCCAGGACGCGCAGCACGCCGCGCTCGAGTGGGCCGAGGTCATGCAGGAGCGCCCCTTCCACGGCGCGTTCGAGGAGTTCGGCCCCCGCGGCAACGGCGAGTACGAGTTCAAGCTCGTCGCCTATATCCCCACCAAGTACCTCACCGGTCACCTCGTCTCCGACTGGGAAGTGACCCGGGAAGGAATGACGTGGACGATTCGCGACGGCGTGACGTGGGGAGCCGTCGACGGGGTGATGGATTCGCGCCCGTTCACCGCGGACGACATGGCCGCCGACGTGCAGCGCTTCATGGACTCGCCGTGGGGCAACCGCTTCGACGGCTACCTCGACGCCGTCTACGCAGAGGGAAACCGCGTGATCTTCGAGTTTGACAGCTATTCTCCCGACACGTTCTACTTCGTGTCGTACGAGGACCGCGCGATCGTGCGTCCGCCTGAGACCATCGAAGCCGGAGCCGACCAGTGGGCAAACCAGGGCGGTACCGGCGCATTCATGTTCGAGGAGTACGTCGTCGGTTCGTACATGAGCTACGTCGCGCGCGACGACTACTGGGACACGACGGTCATCGACGGTCAGACCTACGAGCTGCCGTTCGTCGACCGTTACGTCCGGGTTATCTTCCCCGACCAGTCGACCCAGCAGGCGGCGCTCCGCACGGCGAGCATCGACATGTATCGCAACCCGCCGGCGACGCAGTTCGACACGATCGAGCGCACGACGCCGGAGCTCGAGGTCTCCAAGTACGGCGACATGGCGCAAGTCATCACGTTCGACACCACCGAGCCTCCCTTCGACGACCGCCAGGTACGACGTGCGATGTTCATCGGCACGAATATCGAGCGCTTTCAGCAGTTCGGCCAGGCGACGATGTTCCCCAAGCACTCGTTCCCCGCGTGGCCGGGCAACCCGGGCGTCTACACG
>CAYWJH010000021.1:0-40269 GCA_964458555.1 uncultured Spirochaetaceae bacterium
GACGAACCAGCGCGCGCAAAGGCCGGCTCGCCGGCTCCGCCTCATTCCTGACGGGCGCGCAGTCGACGGACGGCGAACGCGGAGACCTCCTCCGGCGGTCGGGCGAGAAACCGACCGCGCGGCATGTCGTAGACGCTGGTGATGATCTCGCGGTCGCGGCCGCGGCCTGCAGCCACGCCGTACCAGCGATCCTCGAAGTCGATCGCGAGCACCACGGTGACGCGGATGTCGTCGGCCAGCGAGCCGAGCAGGAAATCGAGCCATCTCGCGAAATCGACCGCAAACGCCCCTTCCTCGAGGTAGAGCACGTACGAATCGCCGAATCCGTCGGTTCTGTGCTCATCGGGGCCGTAGTACTCTTCGCGAAACCCGAGAAGCTCCGTGCTGAAGAGCATCACCGGCTTGTGCCCGAAGATGTCGATGGGAGCCGGGTGCTCGATGGGGCGCTCGAACGCGAGGCGGATGAAGCGGTCGTCGCCGTCGTGACGCCGTTCGAGCGATTCGATGAAGTCCATGGGCGTTACTTCGCCGCCCTCGTACTCGGGAAAGAGCGCGCGCAGCTCGTCGCCGCTGATCGACGCGTCGAGGTCGTTCTGCAGGAGCGCGAAGAGGTAGCCGATGAACTCGTCGTCCACGACCTCCTTCGGCGGCGCGACCGAGCGCGGCGGGGCATCGGCGACGGCGAGGGGGGCGGCGAGCGCGACGATTACGAGGAGCGCGAGATATCTCACGCGTACAACCTACCCGAAGCGGGTGCAGAAGACAAAGGCGTGCATCCGGGCCGCCGATGCGGTAGGCTACGCGTGTGACACGCGACCGGCTCACGCGAAAGCTCCGCGATCTCAGGCGACTCGAGCGCCGGGCGGGGAGTCGTTCGGCATGACGAGAGGCATGACGGGGTCGAGAGGAATCCGGTGCTCGGGCGGCTTGGCGAAGACGGCGCTCGCGGCGACGCTCCTCGTGTTCACCGCAGTCGGCGCCGGGCTCCGCGCAGACGCTCGCGCGGATGACGGGGTGCACGGCGACCTCTCGCTTGCGGCGACGCAGACCGTCGCGTACGCGGCGGTACGCGCACATATCGGCTCGAAGAATCCGACGATCGACGAGGTCTACCTGCGAACGCTCTATCACCACTATAGCGAGCTCTGCGGGCTCGAAGGCGTAAACATGGCGGTCGCGATCGCGCAGATGATCCACGAGACCGACTACCTGCGGTTCACCGGAGCCGTCCGCGCGGTTCAGTACAACTACGCCGGGCTCGGCGCGACCGGCGGGGGCAACCCGGGGCTGAGCTTCGCCGACATGCGCACCGGCGTC
Source organism: uncultured Spirochaetaceae bacterium (assembly GCA_964458555.1). GTDB lineage: Bacteria > Spirochaetota > Spirochaetia > DSM-27196 > SLST01 > SLST01. The sequence continues at coordinate 1,318 of CAYWJH010000021.1, forward strand.
GCAGCGCACGTCCAGCACATCAAGGCGTACGCGAACGACGAACCGCTCGTGACGCGGTTGGTGGACCCGCGTTTCCACCTCGTTCGGCGAGGGTCCGCCCCGACGGTGAGGACGCTCACGGGCCGGTGGGCGACCGATCCCGAGTACGACGAGAAGCTCGCCGCACACCTCGCGGCGCTGTTCGGGAACTCGCCCGAGGTTGGCGCTGCCGCGACGGGAAGGTAGACTGGGGGAGATGGGCGTTTCCCTCCCTATCCACACGCTCTACCTGCGGCGCGCGTCGCTCGACGACGGAGTGGAGATCTGGTCGATGATCCGCGAGATCGGTCCCGGTCAGAACGGATTCCACAACGATGGGTACACCGTTCCCTACTGCCGGTTCGCAGACTTCCTCGCCAGACTCGTCGACATGGAGGAGGGGCGAGGGCTCCCCGACGGATTCGTACCTCAGACGACGTACTGGGCGTTCGTGGGGGCGCGGCCGGTGGGCATCGCCAAGCTCCGCCATCGGCTTACCGATGCGCTGCGACGCACCGGAGGGCACATCGGCTATTCGATCCGGCCGTCTGAACGCAGGCGCGGCTACGGGACAGCGATGCTGCGCGCGACGCTCGCCGAGGCGGCGCGCATGGGGATCGAGAGCGCGCTGCTGACCATCAACGAAGACAACCGTCCGTCGTGGCGACTCGTCGAACGAAACGGCGGGGTGCTGGTGCGCCGCGCGGAGGGAAAGCGCTACTACGACGTTCCGACCTCGCCGCGGGACGATTCGTCTGAGTAGACTGAGGCAAGGAGGAGTACCCATGCTACCTACGATGCAATTCGGTTCGACCGGTCACGAGAGCACGCGGACGCTGTTCGGCGCCGCGGATGCACATGCGAAGCCGCGACCGGTGCGTCGCCGACGGTATCGCCGTGCAGACGATCAAGAGCATCGCGCGCGGACCGTGGGGAGAGAAGGAGCGCACGCGAGCGACCTGGTACGAGCCGCTCGAGGCGCAGGACGACATTGACGAAGCCGTTTTCTGGCTGCTCGGCCATCCGAATCTGTTCCTGAATACCGCCGGCGACATCGACCTGTTGCCCCGGGTCATCGACGCGGCGGAGCGGTTCGACGGAACGAAGCCCACCGACGCAGAGATGGAACGGCTCGTCGCCAAGGACAACATGGAGCCGCTGTTCGTGTGATCCATCGGCGGCGGTGAGGCTACGCAGCGGTCTGCGCGCCGCGCCCGGCGGTTCTGTTGCGCGTGATGCCTGCTTTCTGGTAGCCTCCTCCGGTGACCATTCACCAGCTCGTCGTCGATCTGGAAAACGAACCGGGACGGCTCTTCTCGGTGGCCGAGGCGATTGCCTCCGCCGGCGTCAACACGTACGTCACCACGCTGAGCGACGGCGGTGGCCTCGGCATCGCGCGCATGCTCGTCAGCGACGCGAGACGCGCCCGATCGGTCGTCATGGGCCTCGACGTTCCGGCGAGAACAGAAGAGGTGATGCTCGTGGTCATCCCGGACGAACCCGGGGCCCTTGCCGAGCTGCTCGAGCCGATCTACGACGAGTACGTGAACGTCCTCAACCTTGCCGCCTTCTCCCTCGCCGACGGCAGGGCTGCAGCGGTGCTCCGCTTCAGCGACAACCGTATCGCAGAGGGTATTCTGCGCGAGCACGGCAACGATCCGGTCGCGCTCGAGGAGATCTTCCCCGACACGGGGGACGAGGCGTGAAGGTCGCCGTCGTAGGGGCCGGACCGGTCGGCCGCACCCTCGCCGGGTGTCTGCTCGCGGCGGACCACGACGTCACCCTCGTCGAGATCGACGCGGGTGTACGCGAGCATCTGCTCCGCGGGGGCATCACGCTCACCGGTGTGCATACGGTGCGTGCTGCGGTCCCTTCGGTGGTCGCGTCGATCGAGGAGCTGGAAGGCCTGCAGCTCGAGACGGTATTCGTCGCCGTCAAGGCGCCCGCTACCGCGCTGGTCGCCGGCGCGATCGCCGACTCGGTCGCCACGACCGCGACGGTGGTGAGCTGGCAGAACGGGATCGACACCGAGCGGGAGCTCGCCACCGCGATCGAAGGCGATCGGATCGTCCGGGCGGTCATCAATCACGGCGTCTCGCTCGCCGACGACGGGTCGGTCACGGTCGCTTTCGAGCATCCCCCGCATCTGCTACGCGAGTTCGAGCCCGCCGGCGCGGGCCGGGCTCGAATCGTGGCCCGCACGCTTACCGCGGCCGGGCTCGCGAGCGAGCGGGCGGAGGATCTCGAACGCGCGGTCTGGCAGAAAGGCGCGCTCAACGCCGCGCTGAACGCGATCTGCGCGTTGACCGGCCTGACGGTGCACGACGCGTGGAACGATCGTTTCGCCGGCGACCTCGCGCGCAACGCGCTACGCGAGGCGATCGCGGTCGCGAGGGCGAACGAGATCCTCGTCGGCAGCGGGTTCTACCGATACGCGCTCGACTACCTCGCCCGGGCGGGAGCGCACCGACCGAGCATGCTGCTCGACCGGGAGGCCGGCCGACGCACCGAGATTGATTACATCAACGGTAAGGTTGTAGAGTACGGGCAGATGTCCGGCGTGCCGACGCCGTTCAACGAGGCGCTCGTCGCGCTCGTCAAGACGGCGGAGCGGTCGACCCGGCTCGTCGCGCGCGGCCCCGAGCCGCGCGAGAAGGAGAAAACGTGACTCGATACCGACAATGGACCCGTGGTGCACGGCTTGCTGCGCTCGTGGCGATCGCGGCCGTACTGTTGACCGGCTGCATCGACGTGGTACAGTACATCTCCGGAAGCGGCTCGGAGATCGACGTTTACCTGCGACTCGCGCTTCAGAAAAGCGCGTTCGAGATGGCAAACAGCATGTCCGGCGAACCGGAGGACCTCGACGAGATGTTCGAGGAGGAGTTCGAGCTCGACCGGGAGACCGTCTTCGAAGAGCTGCCGCCGGGGATCGAGGCGGCCTACGAGCCGGTGAACGACGAGTTCGAGTACGGCTTCGAGCTCACCTATACCGCCTCTCGGGAGGCGCTCGCGATGGCCTCGCAGACCGGGGAGGGCGCCTTCGTTCCTCGCGTCGGAACGCGCGGGATGACGATCCCGCTCGCCGAGGGCGGAGGCGGGGAGGAAGGCTCGCAGGGCGAGGCCGACCGCTTCGCGAGCGCGTTTCTCGGCGGCGCCAAGTACCGGGTCTTCATCTCGCGCAGGCTCGTCAGCCGCGTGAGCTCGGCGCGACTCGCGTCGGGAGACCGATCGACCGACGTGACGGTGATCGAGCTACCCGACGTCTGGATGATCCAGTTCCCGGTCTCGCTCTGGCTGATGTCGGACGAGACCCCCAGCATCGAAATCGTCTACTGATCGTGAGCCGGTACTGGCGGGGCGACCCCGAGCGTGTGCCACGGCTGCGGCGCGGCGACCGCGTAGCGATCGTCGCGCCCTCGAGCGGGCTTGCACCGGGCTTTCCCGGCGTCTACGGCCGGGGGCTCGACGTTCTGCGCGAGCTCGGTCTCGAACCGGTCGAGTTTCCATCCGCGTCGATGTCGAGCGACGCGCTCTACGCCGACCCAAAGCTGCGCGCCGACGAGTTGCACGCCGCGCTCCGCCGTCGCGACATCCGCGGTATCATCTCGGTTATCGGCGGATACGAGTCGATCCGCCTCTACGACTATCTGAAACCATCGGTCTTCGCCGACCACCCGACCTTCATCATGGGAGGCAGCGACGCGACGACGTATCTGCTCTTCGCTCGCCGCGCCGGTGTGATTGGCTTCTACGGACCGTCGGTGATGGCGGGGCTCTCGCAGGCGCCGGACCTTCCCGACGAGTTTCGTACTCACCTCGAAACTTTCCTCTTCGGGCGGTGGCGCCGCTACGAGTACGCGCCGTATCCGTCGTACACGCACGGCTACACCGGCTGGAGCGGTACCTCGGTCGGGGGCGTTCAGAAGATGCACCCTTCGGGCGATGGATGGACGGTTCTGCAGGGCGATCGCGCGGTCTGCGGCCACCTCTGGGGCGGGTGCATCGAGGTCGTGGAGTTTCTCAAGGGAACGCGCTACTGGCCGCCGCCTGGGTTCTTCGAGTCGGTCGTGCTCTTCTTCGAGACATCCGAGGAGAAGCCGCCCCCCGAACGCGTGGGCTACATGCTTCGCAACTACGGCGTTGCAGGCGTGCTCGGGCGCGCGGCGGCCCTGCTGCTCGGCCGTCCGAAGGACTACACGAGCGCGGATATCGACAAGCTCCACCGACTGGTCACGACGATCGTCGCGAAGGAGTTCGGCCGCCCGGACATGCCGGTCATCACGAACGTCGATTTCGGGCATACCGATCCCAAGCTGATCGTGCCGGTCGGCGGGCGCGTCCGCGTCGATCCGCTGTTGAAGCGGATCACCCTGGTCGAGAGCCCGTTCGTCTCACGATAAGGTGAAGCACGGCTCGAGGCGCGAGGGCGACGGCGCCGTCAATCTTCTATAGACTACGTGCACGATCCTGCTGCTCGGCTGCAGGGCGCTGAGCCGGAGGAGGAGGCAATGGACTGGTTTCTTGGTCTGAACGCGATCGCGCAGGCGTTGCTCGCGACGCTGTTCACGTGGACGCTGACGGCTGCCGGCAGTGGCCTCGTCTTCGTCTTTCGAAACGTCGATCGCCGCGTGCTCGATGCGATGATGGGCTTCGCGGCCGGGGTGATGATCGCGGCGAGCTTCTGGTCGCTGCTCGCGCCGGCGATCGTGATGGTCGCAGAGCAGGGAGGGGTCATCTGGTTTCCGCCGGTGGTCGGTTTTCTCGCCGGCGGTGCCTTCCTCCTGGCGATAGACAAGGTGCTGCCGCATCTGCACGTCGGGTTTCCGACCGAGGAGGCGGAGGGCATCAGCACGACCTGGAAGCGCAGCGTGCTGCTCGTGCTCGCGATCACGCTGCACAATATCCCGGAGGGGCTCGCGGTAGGGGTCGCCTTCGGCGCGGTTGCGATCGGAGCCCCCTCTGCCACGATCGGTGGCGCGATCGCGCTGGCCCTCGGCATCGGCATTCAGAACTTCCCGGAGGGCACGAGCGTCTCGGTCCCGCTCCGTCGCGAAGGGATGCGCGCGCGGAAGGCGTTCTGGTACGGGCAACTCTCGGGCGTGGTCGAGCCGGTGGCCGGCGTGCTCGGAGCGCTGGCGGTCATCGTGATTCGGCCCCTGTTGCCGTACGCGCTCGCCTTCGCCGCGGGCGCGATGATCTTCGTCGTGATCGAAGAGCTGATCCCCGAGTCACAGCTGGGTAAGCACACGGACATCGCCACGGCATTCACGCTCGTCGGGTTCGCCGTGATGATGGCGCTCGACGTGGCACTCGGCTGAGCACGAGCGCCTGCGGAACGAACCGCGGGGTGCCTATTCTCGCTCGGCGCGGGGTATGATACAGTGGCAGGGAATTGCCCGCAGAAAGTGGAGAGGCGGCAGGATGGAGCACGAGCCTGAAACGCTGGTCGAACCGACCGGCGACAGCGATCAAGGAGACGTTATGCAGACGGGTGTCTTCTACGTACGAGTCAAGGACGACCTGAAGAAGGCGTTCGAGGACTTCTTCCCGCACATGTCGGATGCCTACATCGGCATGGCAAAGCTCTTCAAGCGCGAGAAGCGGTATCCGGTCCTGGCTGTGGAAAAGGTCACCGTATTCACCAAGGACGGCGACGAGACCGAGAGCGCACGCTTCCTCGTGCCGTCGGAAAACGAGAACTTCATCTGGATCCAGTGCGAGCTCTTCGCGTACGCAGGCATCGCGGACTCCGACGAGAACGAGTCGGGAGCGCAGTCCGGGTGAGTCACCCGTCGATCGAGCTTCCGGTATCGGGCACCGACGAGCTCTACCGCGTCGCTCCGTCGAAGATCATCGCGCTCGGGCTCAACTACCGTGACCACATCGCCGAGAGCGCGTCGGTCCGGGTACAGGGGCTCGACACGAACGTTCCCGCCGAGCCGGTGCTCTTCCCCAAGCTCCCGAGCTGTCTCATCGGGCCGGAGGAGCCGATCGTACTCCCTCGCATCGCGCGTTCGTACGGGTTCGACGCTCCGCGCACCGACTACGAGGCCGAGCTCGCGTTGATCGTCGGCAGCGAATGCCGCGACGTGGGCGTCGAGCGCGCGCTCGAGCACGTCTACGGCTACACGTGCATGAACGACGTGAGCCAGCGCGATATTCAGAACGGCGACCGTTCCGGCTGGTTCCGCGGGAAGAGCTTCGACACCTTCGGACCTGTGGGCCCGGTCGTCGTACCGGCCGATTCGATCGGCGATGTCCAGGCGCTCGACATCGCCTGCCGTCTGAACGGCGCGACCGTGCAATCGTCGAACACGCGGTTCATGATCTTCTCCGTCGCCGAGATGGTGAGCTTCATCAGCCGCAATTTCACCCTCTATCCCGGCGACATCATCCTCACCGGCACGCCGGCGGGAGTGGGCCCCATCGCAGACGGCGACGTCGTCGAGGTGGAACTCGAGGGCATCGGTGTCCTCCGCAACCCCGTTTCCGATCCCGGCTGACCGCGCCTCGCGATCGACGTCGCGCTAGTCGGAGGCGAGCTCGACGAGGAAGCTTCGAAGCTCGCCGTAATTCTCGAGGAAATAGGTCGCGTTCGTCGGACCTAAGCCGATGCGGACCGTATGCGCACCCTCCGGGACGGTGGCGAAGAGCTCTTCGTCGGTCTGGTCGTCGCCGGCGGCAAGGATGAACCCGTACTCCTCGTGCTCGAACCAGGCGGCGGCCGCCTGCGCCTTGCTCGCGAGCGAGCTCTTGACCTCGAGCACGCGGTTGCCCTCGAAGAGCGTGAGGTTGTGGTTCGCCGACATGCTCAACAGCGCGTCGCGGAGCTCGGCGACGCGAACGAACGCGAGGTCCGGCTCGCTGCCGCGATAGTGCCAGGCAAGACCGTACTCCTTCTCCTCGAAACGGCTCCCGGGCGTGCGGTCGGCGTGGAGCTGCATGATAGGCGCGAGCTCCTCCTTCCACTCGGCGGTAACCGGAACGAGCTGTTCCCACTCGCCTTCGGCTCGTCGGATCCAGACGCCGTGGCTCGCGATGAGCCCGACGTGCAGATCTCCGAGGTAGTGACTCATAAACTCGCGCCCGCGGCTGCTGATGAGCACGACGTCGTTTCGTTCGTCGGCGCAGAGCCGCCCGATGAGCTCCCGCGCGTCCTCGTCCGGCACGGCGCGATCGGCCCGGTCCTGGTAGGGGACAAGCGTGCCGTCGTAGTCGAGGAAGATGAGCCGCCGATCCGTCTGGCGGTAGGCGGCTCGCACCGCTCGACGTGTCGGTCCCGCGAGACGCCGGCCGAGGAAGCTCTGCTGGTACTCGACGGTCGCGTGGAGCTTCCCGACGAAGTCCTGCGCCCAGTAGTGGATGTCGTACCGCTTGAGGCGCTTCTGCATACGCCCGTTGCGGGCGATCTGCTCCTCGGTCGGCATCTCGAGCGCGCGGGCGAGACCGTCGGCGATGTCCTCGACGCTGCTCGGATTGACGATGATCGCCTCCGAGAGCTCGCGCGCCACGCCGGCTGTCTCGCTCACGACGATCACGCCCGGGGTGTCGCGTTTGGCCGCGATATACTCCTTCGCGATCAGGTTCATTCCGTCGCGGATCGCGGTGACGAGCAAGACGTCGGCCTCCGCGTAGAGCGCGGACAGGTGCTCGAAGGGAAAGGTCCGGTAGAAGTAGTGGATGGGCGTCCACGAGATCGAAGAGAATCGGCCGTTGATGACGCTGACCAGCTCGTCGACCTCTCGCTTGAGTTCCTGGTACTGCGGGACCGCCGTGCGCGAGGGGGCGACGATCATGACCATGCTCACCTTACCCTGCGAGTCCGGGTTCTTCTCGAGGAAACGCTCGTAGGCTCGCAGGCGCTGAGGGATGCCCTTCGTGTAGTCGAGGCGATCGACCGACAGGATGAGCTTCTCCGCAGGCCGATCCGCGCGGACGTTCTCGACCTGCCTCTTCACCTCCGGGAGGGTATGGGCGTTGGCGTACTTCTGGTAGTCGATCCCCATGGGGAAGACGTCGACGCGCACGAGCCGGTTCTCGTAGCGCACGCTCGCGAGGTTGTGATCGTAGCCGAGCAGCCGTCGGACACTCGAGAGGAAGTGCCGAGCGTAGTCGTAGGTGTGGAACCCGATGAGGTCCGCCCCGAGCAGCCCCCGCAGTATGTCCTCGCGCCACGGAAGGAGGCGGAACACCTCGTAGGAAGGAAAGGGGATGTGCAGGAAGAATCCCACCTTCGCCTCGGGCTGATGGTTCTTGACGAGCGCCGGCAGCAGCATGAGCTGGTAGTCGTGGACCCACACCACATCGCCGGGCTCGACGAACTCCTTGAGTCGATCGAAGTACCGTTCGTTCACCGTGCGGTACGATTCCCACAGATCGTCGTCGTAGGTGACGTAGGTCGGAAAGTAATGGAAGAGCGGCCAGACGATGTTGTTGCAGAACCCGTAGTAGAAGCGGTCGAGGTCGTCGCTCGAGAGGTCGACCGGAACGCTCTTGTGCTCGGTCCGCAGGGTGTGTTCGATAGACGCGCGCTCTTCGTCGGTGAGCTCGTCGGCGGGCAGGCCGCTCCAGCCTATCCAGAGGCTGTCTTCCTGCTCGTGAAGCGAGGAGAGGCCGGTGGCGAGGCCGCCGACGCTCGCGTTGAACGCGAATCCGTCCTCGGCGCGTGAGACCGACGTGGACATGCGATTGGATACGATGAGTGTCTTGCCCATAGCTCATCGTCACACGCGCGGCGAGCGCCGTCAAGACAGCGCACGGTTGCAGCGTCGCCGCGCAAGCGGGTATAAATCGGCATGGATCACCTCGTGCGCGACCAGGACACCGTCGACTTCCTCAAAAGCCTGGGATTTCCCGAGTTTCGCATCCATCACGCGTTCAACCATTTCGATTTTACACGCCCGTCTCGGCGGATCGTCGTGATCGGTCCCATGGGATCGGGTAAGACCGAGTACTCCTCGCGCGTCTGGCGCGACTCGCAGGTGGTGCTCGGAAAGTCCGCGTCGCTCGCGCGGCAGACGGTCACCGACGGAGCCGACCGGAGAAAAGTCTTCGTCGTCCGCTCACGGCTCGACGAGTCGCGCTTCACCGACTACCCGCCCGACGCGCTTGCCTATCGGGGCGGTTACGAGCGGTGCGGCGAAGACATCGCGCGGATCGGGAGCAGCTTCGACCTCGAGCGCCTGATCGGCGATCACCCCCGGCACGGCACCTGGATCATCGACGAGGCGTCGTTCTACGACGAGCGGCTCGCCTACGTCGTGAACCGCGAGAGCCGCGAGCGCGGGCTCGTGTTCATTTTTCCCACGCTGATCCTCAACTTCCGGCGCGAGACCTTCAACGCGACCGCCCGGCTCCTGCTCGAGGTCTCGACCGACGTCTTTCCGCTGACCGCCTACTGCGAGCACGACGAGTGCCTCGCGGACAGCTTCTACACCTATCGCTACTACCGCGTGAACGGGGTCGAGTGTCCGGCGATCTATTTCGATCCGCTCATCATCATCGGCGGCGACACCGAGAAGGACGATCCGCGCGAGCCGAACTACTGCACGAGGTGTGACGAACACCACTACCTCCCAGGCAAGGAGTACGCGTTCCTCGTCCTCAAGCCGCTCGGCGAAGAGGCGAGCCGGGGCAACGTCGCACCGCTGCGCGACGAGCTCGCGAGCATCGCTTCGTCGATCGAGACGTCCCAGCTCTACGCGGACTTTCTCGATCGTTACGGCGAACCGGAGAGCCTGCACATGAACGCCCTGCGCGTGGACTGCATCGCCGAACGGGCGATCACCTACCTCTTCGTCGAGCTCAACCTGTTGTCGGCCGAGCAGGTGCGCCTGCTCGCACGGGAGCTCTCGCTCGACACGGAATTCCTCGCGCGGCGCCTCGAAGACAACCGAAGGGCGGATGTGCTGTAGGCGATTCTGCAGCGGGAGATTCTTGAATCGGGAGATTCTTGACAGCGCGCACGGGCCGGAGTACGGTGAGGTGGATCGGTGCGGGAGCATTCGATCACCATTCGAATAAGGGAGGACATCCATGAAGCGCACACTACTTGCCGCGCTCGCAGCCCTCGTGCTCGTCGGCCTCATGATCTCGTGCGGCGGCGACGGTGAAGAGGAAGCGGAGGCCGCAGAACCGGACCACCGGATCGGCATCGTCTTCGACGTAGGCGGTCGCGGGGACAACAGCTTCAACGACAGCGCCTATCGAGGCCTCGTTATGCTCGCCGAAGAGTACGAAGGGTTCATCCAGGACGACCCGGACGACGTCGACTACGGCTCGAACATCCAGATGAAGTACCTCGAGCCGCAGGGCACCGGGCAGGACCGCGAGCAGCTGCTCCGCGTGCTCGCAGAGGACGGCTACGGGCTCATCTTCGGAGTGGGCTTCGCCTTCGCCGATTCCATGGGCAAGGTGGCGGCGGACTTCCCCGACACCGAGTTCGGGATCATCGACGCGGTCGTCGACGCCCCGAACGTGACCGGCATCACCTTCGCCGAGCACGAGGGTTCGTTCCTCGTGGGCGCCCTCGCGGGGCTCTACACCGCGGACAACTCTCCGGGCTCCCCGCTCGGTTACATTGGCGGCATGGATATCCCGCTGATCCACAAGTTCCACGGCGGGTACTTCGCGGGCGCGATGTACGCGAACGAGAACCTGCGCGAAGACGGGATGCTGCTCGGGCAGTACATCGGTCAGGACCCCACGGCGTTCCAGGATCCGCAGACCGCGGAGAGCATCGCTACGAGCATGTACGATCGCGGGGCGTTCATCATCTACCACGCCGCCGGCGCGTCGGGTAGCGGCCTGTTCAACGCCGCCGCGGAGACCGACAACTGGGCGATCGGCGTCGACAGCGACCAGGGGCTCATCCTCGCAGAGAGCGACAGCGAAGAGGAGCAGGAGATCGCCGAACACATCCTGACGTCCATGCTGAAGCGCGTCGACAATTCGGTCTTCCAGGTCGGCAGCGAGTTCATCGACAACGACGGAGAGCTCTCGGGAGAGGTGCTGACCTTCGGTCTCGACGACGACGGCGTCGGCGTCGCGGTCAACGAGTACAACGAGGACCTCGTGTCGCCGTACATGGACCGAATCAACGAGCTGAAGCAGCAGGTGATCGACGGCGAGATCACGGTCCCGGACAGCGATACCAAGGTCGCTGACTGGGCTGCCGAGACGTTCTAGAGCGGTATTCGGCGAGCGGGGGCCTTCGTAGGCTCCCGCTTTTTTTTGCTCAGGAGGGATTGTGTCGCTTCTGAAGATGGAAGAAATCACGAAGGTCTTTCCCGGGGTGGTCGCCAACGACCACATCTCGTTCGACCTCGAGGCGGGCGAAGTCCACGCGCTCGTGGGCGAAAACGGCGCCGGCAAGACCACGTTGATGAAGATCCTCTACGGCCTCTACGGCCCCGACGAGGGGAGGGTCCTGATCAACGACGAAGAGGTGAATATCAGCAACTCGCGCGACGCGATCGCGAAGGGCGTGGGTATGGTACACCAGCACTTCATGCTGGTGCCGGTTTTCAGCGTGCTCGACAACGTGATCCTCGGTTCCGAGCGGGAGATCGGCGGCGTACGCACGGACGCCGAGGGAGATCGGCCTGTCGACCGGATCCTCCGGAGGCTCTACCTCGATAAGCGGCCGGCGCGAGACTACCTCCGCGAGCTGATCGAGCGCAATCGGCTCGACGTCGACCTCGACCGGCCCGTCGGCGAGCTCGCGGTGGGCATCCAGCAGCGCGTGGAAATCCTGAAGATCCTCTACCGCGGTGCGAGAGTTCTCGTCTTCGACGAACCGACCGCGGTGCTCTCCCCGCAGGAGATAGACGGTCTCTACGAGAGCTTCCACCAGTTGACCGATCAGGGCAAGGGTGTGATCTTCATCAGCCACAAGCTCGACGAGGTTCTCAAGGTGGCCGACCGGATCACCGTGATTCGCCGCGGAAAGGTCATCGAGACGATGCCGCGCGAGGGAGCGACCAAGGAGAAGATCGCGGAGCTCATGGTAGGCAAGCCGGTCATGCTCGACGTGGAGAACCCGCCGGCCGAACCCCGCGAAGCGGTGCTCGAGGTCGACGCGCTCTCTGCGGTCGACGAGCGCGGCACCGAGGTGCTCTCCGAGGTGAGCCTGCAGGTGCGACGGGGCGAGATCGTCGGGATCGCCGGTGTCGAGGGCAACGGACAGAGCGAGCTCGTCTACCAGATCACCGAGAACCGCACCGCCTCCGGCGGCGATATCCGCCTCCAGGGCGAGAGCATCACCGGGTGGGACGTGCGTACCCGCCGCGAGGCGGGTATCGCGCATATTCCGGAGGATCGGCAGCGACAGGGGCTGCTGATGCCGTTCCCGCTCGCCGACAATCTCGTCCTCGGCCGGCACCACCGACCTCCGTACGTGAACAGGCTGGGCTTTCGCGACACCGGCGCGATCCGGGCGTTCGCGCGCGAGGCGATCGAGGCCTACGACGTGCGCACCCCCGATGAGATGACCCCGGCGCACGCGCTGTCCGGGGGCAACCAGCAGAAGGTGATCATCGCGCGCGAAATGGAGGGTGACCCCGTGCTGCTCGTCGCGAGCCAGCCGACGCGGGGGGTGGACATCGGCGCGAGCGAGTTTATCTACCAACAGATCATCGCGGCCAAGGAGGACCGGAGGGCGGTCCTCCTCGTGTCCGCCGACCTCGATGAGGCCCTCGCGCTCGCCGACCGCATCCTCGTGATGTACAAGGGACGCATCGTCTACGAGGTGGCGCGCGAGGATGCGGTCAAAGAAGAGATTGGCTACTACATGACGGGGGAGGCGGACCATGAAGCTGTCGACGCGTAGCCGCGATCAACTACTCGGGCTGCTCGCCCCGGTCATCGGTTTCATCGCGGCGATCGTCATCCTGCTTCTGATCGTGGTGCTGGTCGGTGAAAGCCCGTCCCGGGCGATCAATGCGATCCTCCGGTTCACCACCGGGAACCCGTCCCGTCTCGCGTCGGTACTGAGCCAGGCGATCCCGCTCTACTTGGCCGGCATCGCGGTGGCCTTCGCCTTCCAGGCCGGGGTTTTCAACATAGGCGCCGAGGGGCAGTACTTCTTCGGTGGCTTCGTCGGCGCGCTCGCCGGCATCTATCTGAACCTCCCGCCCTTCCTCCACATCCCCGTCGTCGTGCTCGCGAGCATGATCGGAGGCGCGATGTGGGCGGCGATTCCTGCCGTGCTCAAGGTGACCAGGGGCGTCCACGAGGTTATCACGACGATCATGTTCAACAGTATTGCGCTCTTCCTGTTGAACTACCTCGTCAACCGACCGTTCTCCGGGATGGAGGAGGGCGCGAGCCTCGAGCCGCAGACCGAGGAGATCGCAGAGACCGCGCTGTTCGGGAAGCTCAACTCGTGGTTCCGCGCGATCGGGTGGGACGTCCAGGATCACGTCTACCTCGACTACAGCCTGATCGTCGCCGTCATCATGGGTATCCTCGTCTGGCTGATCCTCTATCGCCAGCGACTCGGGTTCGAGGTGCGCGCCGTAGGAGAGGCTCCCGACGTCGCGAAGTACTCGGGTATGGGGGTGAAGCGCGTCCAACTCATCGCCTTCCTCATCAGCGGCGGGCTCGCGGGACTCGTGGGACTCCAGGAGATCTTCGCGATCCGCGGCTTCTACACCTACCAGATCGCGAGCGGCGTCGGCTTCGACGGGATCGCGATCGCGCTCATCGGCCGGAACAATCCGCTCGGCATCGTGTTCGCGGCGCTCCTGTTCAGCTTCCTCAATCAGGCCGGGTACGGGTTGCAGCTCTACACCTCGGTGCCCAACTCGGTCAGCTACGTCATCCAGGGGCTGATGATCATCATCATCGTCGTGAGCAACGAGCTCATGACACGCTACGCGCGGAATCTGCGTCGAAAGGAGCTTGCCTGATGGAAATCGTGCTCAACTTCCTCCTGCGGGGCCTGCAGATTTCCGCGCCCATCGCCTTCGCCTCGCTCGGGGGCCTGTTCTCCGAGCGCAGCGGCGTCGTGAATATCGGGCTCGAAGGGATCATGCTCACGTCGACGTTCGCGGTCGTGTGGGGTTCGCTGCTCTTCGGGAACTTCCTCGGGGGCCTCGTCTTTGCGCTGATCGCGGGCATGCTCATGGCAGCGATCCACGCGGTCGTCACGGTCACGTACAAGGTGAACCAGATCGTCTCCGGCGTGGCGATCAACGTCCTCGCGCTCGGCTTCACACGGTTCCTCTCGCAGAACATCTTCGGGCAGGAGACGCAGTCGCCGTTCAACCCGCATGTGCCTCCGCAGATCCTGGGGATCAACAGCATGGCGATCGTGCTGCTCGTCGTCGCAGCGATCGTGTGGTTCGTCCTGTTCAAGACGAAGTTCGGACTCAGGCTGCGCTCGGTCGGCGAGAACCCGGAGGCGGCCGACACGCTCGGCATCAACGTGACGCGGATGCGCTACGCCGGCGTGATCCTCTCCGGGGTGATGTGCGGTCTCGCGGCGACGACGCTCTACCCGGCGCAGTGGGTGACCGGGATGACCGGCGGGCGCGGGTACATCGCGCTCGCGGCGATGATCTTCGGGCGGTGGCACCCGATCGGCGCGGTTGCGGCGAGCCTCCTCTTCGGCTACGCGGAGACCTTCCGTATCATGTTCGAGACGCAGATCCCGGTCCCCGGGCAGTTCGTCCAGATGCTTCCCTACGTGCTGGCGGTAGTCGTGCTCGCCGGCGTGGTGGGGCGTGCCGTCGGTCCGGCAGCCGCGGGAAAGCCGTACATCAAGGGCGGTGAGTAGGTGAACGAGCTCCTCTGGCTCGGGATGCTGGCGCTCAACTTCGCCGGCATCCTGCTCGTCTACCGCTTCTTCGGCCGGCTCGGGCTCTACATCTGGATTCCGATCGTCGCGATCGTTGCGAATATCCAGGTGATCAAGTACGTCGAGCTCTTCGGCCTGACCGCCACGCTCGGGAACATCGTCTACGCGACCTCGTTCCTCGTGACCGACATCCTTTCAGAGAACCACGGCCGACGCCACGCCAACCGGGCGATCGCCGTTGGTTTCGTCGCGCTCGTCGCGATGGTCGTGCTCATGAACGTCGCGCTGCTCTTCGAGCCCGACGCGGCGGACGAATCGCAGGAACACCTCGTCGCGATCTTCACGCTCCTGCCGCGCATCACGCTCGCGAGCCTGCTCGCGTACGCGGTCAGCCAGTACCACGACGTCTGGGCGTACCACCTGTGGAAGAAGCGTATCCCGGGCCGACGACACATCTGGATCCGGAACAACCTGAGCACGCTCGTGAGCCAGCTGATCGACAGCGTCGTCTTCACGTTCGCCGCCTTCCTCGGGCGCGTACCCGGACCCGTGCTCGTGGAAATCGTCGTCACGACGTACGTCCTCAAGGCCATCGTCGCCGTCGCGGACACGCCGCTCGTCTACCTTGCGAGCCGATGGCGCTCGCGCGGTCTGATTCCGGGCATCCGGGACGACGACGCCCCCGACGCGCTGCGGTAGGCAGCGGCCTGCGAGCGTGGTACGCTTGAGCGACCGATCACCCGGAGGTATCAGTGCTTTCTCAGTTCATCGAGGCCGGCGAAGCCGGCCGACCGGCATTCGTTCCCGACATCCGTAGGACCCTCGCCGCCGAGCGCGCGACCGCCGTGGAGGCGGTGCTCGTCCTGCCCGACGGCGCGGCGGTTCGCGAGTTCTCGATTCCGCTCCCGGACGCTGGATCGCTCTCGGAGGCGGAAGCCGAGCTCGCCGTCTCGTACGTCCGCGCCGAGATCTACAACCACCTCGCGACGCTCGGCGGGTACTCGCTCTCGCTCTACTTCGACACCTCGAGCGCTGCGCTCGTCACGCTCGTGACCGCCGCGATCGCCGCGTTCGAGATCGACCGACCCCGCGGTGAGCGAACGGCCTACGCACGGATCGTCAACATGCTCGACCGCATGAACGACGCGCTCCACCCCGACGAGTCGGCCGAATCGCGGCGGTTCGTGATCGAGACAGCCGACATCTCCGAGCGCCCCGAACCGATGGCGTCCATCGAGTTCCGGGCGCGGCCGGACGACACCTTCACCGCGGTCACGCGCGGGCTCGAGGGGACGATGATCTGCGGGCTCGACGTCGGCGGGACCGACATCAAGGGTGTCGTCACCGTCGACGGTCGGCTCGTCGCGGTCAAGGAGTACGACTGGAATCCGGCGAGCTACGGCGAGGTCGAGCGCGTGACCGATCCGATCGTGACGATCGTGCGCCTGCTGCGCGCGCGCGGCGCGCTCGACACCGACGCCGGCCGGTCGCACCCGGACGGCGCCGCGCTCCTGGGCGAAGTTACCGCCGCGCTCGACGCGGCCGCGAGCGACGAGGCGATGCTTGCGGTCGCCCTCCGCGTTGAGGACGCGCTGGACGCGGGGATGCCCGGCTACGACGCGGTGGGGCTGTGCTTTCCGGACGTGGTCGTGCGCAACCGGATCGTCGGGGGTGAGGTTCCGAAGACGCTCGGCATGCGCCGAAACAGCGCGCGCGACTTTGAAGAGCAGTTCGCCCGGCTGACGGCGCTCGACCGCGAGCTGCAGGAGCTCTGCCGGGAGGGCGGGGTAGTCATGAACACGAACGACGGTCCGATGGCGGCGTTCACCGCGGCGGTCGAGATCGCCGCCTCGCCGACCCCCGAGCTCGGCCGGAACGGTGTATTCGCGCACACGCTCGGCACCGACCTGGGTACGGGTCTCGCGCTCGCCGACGCGACGATTCCGGAAATCCCGCTCGAGATCTACAACCTGATCCTCGACCTCGGCAGCACGCCGGCGCGCCGGCTGCCGCCGGAGGATCTGCGCAGTCTCGCGAACACGAATACCGGCATACCCGGCACCCCGCAGAAGCTCGCGAGCCAGGCCGCAGCGTTCCGGCTCGCCGACGAGGTGCTCGGCGAGACCCACCCGGAGCTCCTGGCGGCCTTTGCGGAGATGGGGTTCGTCGAGGAACAGGACGGTCCGAAGGGCACGCTGCGGTTCGTCCCGGAGGCGCCGGTCGATCGGCGCAAACCGTATTTGGCGCACCTCATGTCGCTCGTCGACAGCGACCCCGAGGTGGGCGAGGTGTTCCGTCGAATCGGCGAGTACATGGCCGTCGTCTACCGCGAGAGCGAGTACATCCTGCAGACCGGGCTCACGCAGCGCTTCCTCTTCGGCCGTTTCGTGAAGGTCGCACGGTGCTTCGATCTCATGCAGGAAGGCGCATCGCGGAGAGAGCCGGATCTCGAGTTCGTCGCCGCTGACAGCAACATGGCGTACACGCCGCTCATGAAGGCGCTCGACGCCGAGTCGGACTACTCCGTCGCGCAGTTCGGTCAGGCGGTGGGCGCGGTCTACTTCGGGAATCTGGGGCTGCTCACGGCCACCGGCGCAACTCAGGTGTGACGGGAGGCCGCCGGCGGCGTGATGCGGGCCGCACCGTTCGCGCGTGCCGCCGGTGATTTCACTCCTTCCAGGGGAAGATCATGCCGCGCAGCGTCCGCTTGCCCACGCGTTCGCGCTCGTCGATCAGGAGCGCGTCCCACGGGATCTGCCGGCGGTTCGCGTCCGGATTCTCCTCGAGGTAGTCGTACTTGAGCACGCGAAGCTTGAGCCCCACCTGGTGCCAGATCAGCAGCCCTGCGATCCCGGGGATCAGGAGCGCGGTGAACACCGATCCTACGATGATGAGCGCGCTTCCGATGCCGGTGACGATCGCGAAGAACGTGTTGTCGAAGAAGATGATGAAGCTCTTGCGGATCACCTTCCCGATCTTGGTGTCGAGCTGCGCCCGCACGGGAAAGTAGAACTGGCTCGCGAGCGTCCAGATCACGAGCGCCCAGAAGAGGAAGACGATCGCGGCGAGCCCGAGGAGGTTGCCCATGTTCGCGTACACGGGGAAGCCGACCACGACGATCAGGACGACGGCGGCCCAGATGAGCCCGAGCACGAGGCTCGATTTCCAGGTATCTCTCAGGTACTCGAGTACCTTCCCGAACTCGGGGCGCTCGTAGTTCGCGATGTCCCGGGCGGCCATCGAGATCGTGCCGGCGTAGACGAACGCGATCAACCCGCCGATCACCTGCGAAGCCAACGCGGCGTATACGCTCAGATCGACGAGTACCGACGGCAGCAGGAGCGGGATCGTCAGCAGGACGATGAACCCCAAGTTTATCAGCACGACCGACAGGAAGTGGTCCCACATGTCGAAGAAGGCCTTCTTCACCATGAACATCAGCATGCCCGTGAGTATATAGATAAGGCAGCGCTATTGTCAGCGGGAGGCGGCTTCTGTAGAGTTGACGCCGATGAAACGCAAGGCCCCGACCCGCAGGATCACCTCGCACCCCTTCTCGCTCCTCATCAAGCCGGCGAGCGCAGACTGCAACCTCGCCTGCGAGTACTGTTTCTACCTCAAGAAGGCCGGGCTCTACCCCGAACAGAACGTGCACCGCATGAGCGACGAGGTGCTCGAGCGGCTCGTGCGCAGCTACATGGAAACCGACCAGCCGGTCTACTCCTTTGGATGGCAGGGAGGCGAGCCGACGCTCATGGGGGCCGATTTCTTCCGCAAGGTGACCGACTACCAGCAGCGCTACGGGAAGCCCGGGGCGCGCGTCGCGAACGGGCTCCAGACGAACGCCACGCTCGTCGACGATGAGCTCGCCGGGCACCTCGGCGAGTACCAGTTCCTCGTGGGCGTGAGTATCGACGGGCCGGCGGAGCTGCACGATGCGTACCGCCGCACGCGCGCGGACAAGCCGAGTCATCACCTCGCCATGCGGGGAGTCGAGCGGCTTCGTCGCCACAACGTCGAGGTGAACGTCCTCGTGCTCGTCAGCCAGGCGAACGTGCGACACGCGCAGGAGGTCTACCGCTACCTGAAGGGCGAAGGCTTCACCTACATGCAGTTCATCCCCTGCGTCGAGTTCATGCCGGACGGGAGCGCATCCGACTTCTCGATCACCGGACCGGAGTGGGGCGCCTTCCTGAACGGGATCTACGACGAGTGGTACCCCAACGACGTACGCACCGTTTCCGTCCGTCATCACGACGCGCTCGTGGCGTTCTTCCTCGACGGCAGCCGCCATATGTGCACGATGGGAGGCAAGTGCGACGCGTACTTCGTCGTCGAGCACAACGGGGACATCTACCCCTGTGACTTCTTCGTCGAGCCGGACCTGAAGGTGGGAAACGTCGCAACCGACGACTGGGCGACGCTCGAACGCCGCCCGGTGCGTAACAAGTTCGCCGTGCGGAAGGCGAGCTGGATCGAGGCGTGCACCTCCTGCCCGCACCTGCCGTACTGCTCGGGCGACTGCATCAAGCACCGCGAGCACGCGCCGGACGGCGACGGAAGCTGGCTGTGCGCCGGCTGGCGGGCGTTCTACGACTACGCCGTGCCGAGTCTCCGCGAGCTCGCGGCGGAGGTGGGCGCCGAGCGCGGCGCCGCAGGCCCGCTGTGGAACCCGAGCGCCTGGGACCCCGACGCTCCGTGCTACTGCGGAAGCGGCAAGAAGGCGCGAAACTGTCACCTGAGGGTGCGCTTCGTCCGGCAGAGCGCCTGATCAGGCCGACCCGTCGCGCGTGAACCAGTCCACAACGGCGCCAGCGACCGTCTCGCGGTCGACGTGCTCGGCGAGCTGGTGATTGCTCCGTTCAACCACGACCGCTTCGAACCGCCGGGCGCACGAGCGCGATTCGATCAGCTTCACGACCGACTGCGGAACGGCCGGATCGGCGGTAGAGACCACGACGAGGGTTTCGGCGGTGAGCTCTGGGAGAATGCGTCGGCCGGCGCGTTGGAGCTTCAGCAGCTCTGCGGCCATTCGTGTGTAGTTGTACGTCGAGTACTCGCGTGCAAGCGCGACCGCGCGCGGATCGGTCTCCTGCTCTTCCCGCCAGTCGCCGCGGATCCTGGGCACGATGCGCGTCACGAACGGAGCGAGCAGAATCAACCGATTCCGATTCGTGAACGCCGGCGCGAGCAGAGCGATACGTTCAGCGTCGAAGTGCGCGGCGAGCATCGAGGCGAGGAGCGCCCCCATGGACGTGCCGACGACGAAGACGCGTTCGTGCTGATCGCAGAGGTCGAGGTACTCGTCTACGGCGCAGCGGACCCAATCCCTGGCCCGGGTCTGTAGCATGTCCCCTACGTTGGTCCCGTGGCCGGGGAGCCGGGGAACCGAGACGGTGAACCCCGCGTCGTTGAGCCGCTCGGCGAGATAGGCGAGTCTGCCGGGCCAACCGGTCCATCCGTGCAGCGCGAGCACCGCGCTCGAGCCACCGCGCAGACCGATCCTGCGGCCGAGCTCCCCGACCCTGGTGTCTCGCGGAATCCTCCGGTAACGCATGAGCCATGCTCGTACGCTGGCTCTTTGTTGTCAACAGCGGGGCGCGCGTGACACAATGCGGCTGATGCACGTAGGTATCCTTGCGAGTCCGGATCGGGGCGCCGAGGTGAAGGCGGTCATGCGCACGCTTCGCCAGCACGCGATCGACACGAGGGGCGTCTCGGTTTCGAGCACCTGGACGGCGTACTCCAGCGAGCGCCTCGACGAGGTGCTCGGACGATCGACGCATCTGCTTCTCTTTCCCGACGGAACCGACACACCGGACTGGGTGATGTACGCGCTCGGCTACGCGGTTGGCCGCTCGCTTCCGTCCGCGGTGGTCGGTGCGCACGAGATTCCACCCGCGTTGGAGAAAGCCGAGCGCGTCGACATCGAGGACCTCGAGAACTACGTGCTCGCCGAGCGCAGCGGCTGGGAACGTCGCCACCGCACGGAGCTCGCGCTCCGGCGGCTCGGCGGCCGGGAAGCGGATCCGGACGCCTTCTACCGCGCGGCGCTCGCCGCCGACCGCCAGACCGTCGACGACTTCCTCGCCGCCGGACGACCGGCGGACATCCGGTCGTCGGAAGGCGTGCCGCTGCTCGTGGGGGCGGTGCGCGGACGGTGCATCGAGATCGTGCAGCACCTCCTCGGCCACGGCGCGGACCCGAACGCGACGTGCGGCAGCGACGGTGCGACCCCCCTGTGCGAGGCGGCGTCGCTCGGGACCGAAACGATCCTCGGTGTCCTTCTCGTGCACGGAGCCGATCCGAACCGGGTCACGGCGAACGGGCAGACCGCGCTGATGCTCGCCGCGTCGCAGGGCCACGCCGACATCGTAGCCCGACTGCTCTCCGCGGGCGCCGACACATCGCACCGCGACTCCCTGGGCATGACCGCGGTGGAGTACGCGCGGCTTTTCGGCTGGCAGGAGGTTGTGGAGTTGTTGGAGGGAGTCAATCGTTCTTGACGCCCCGATGAGCGCCGGTTATGTTTCACTCGTATGGCAAAGCGGAGCGAGCCGATTCACATCTTTCACCTGTACCGTAAAGACGGGACGGCCGTCTTCCTCCATCCGTTTCGTAACACCGACAAGCTCTACACGCTGCTCGAGAAGTCCGAGCTCAAGGGGCACTACGGGAACGAACCGCGGGTCGAATCGCTCACCCTCTTTCGTAACGAGCTCTACCGGCTCGTCGAGCAGGAGGTTCGCGCGTGGGTGGCCGACGCGCGGTTCATCCCGCGGTTTCTGATTTCCGCGACGGTCTTCCTCGTCGTCTACCTCCTGCTCTCGTTTGCCGTGCGCGACCCGTTGCCGGTACTCGACGAGGTCGCGATCGCGCTCGGCGGATCGATCCTTGCCTACATCCTGCTCGGACGCAAGGACATGCAGTCGGAGGCTGCGTTGAAGCGTCGGATCGCGCTGCGCACAAAAGTGGACGCGATCGTCTTTACCGAGAACGAGTTCGTCAAGCGGATCGAGAACGAGCTCATCGCCCGGGAGGGCCAGAAGGCAGAACGGCTGCTCGAGGAGCTCGTTCGTCCCGACAGCGACCTGGTCGTCGAGGGCCACGAGGCGGAAGCCTCGCAGATGGTAGGCTACCTCGAAGAGATGTTCCGAACAAACGAGTTCAAGAGGACCGAAAAGCGATTGAAGCGCCTGCGGCAAGAGGGCGATCAGGATAACGACAGCATGAGGAAGTGGCTCGAGTCACGGAAGGTCGATATCCCCTTGCTCTCGGTGTACATGGAGCTCAAACGCAAGACGAAGACCGGGGCCTGAGGCGCTTCACTCTACCGGTTCGCCCTCGAGCGAATCGCCAATGCTCTCCAGGTCGATCGATCTCAGGTCTCGTTGCAACTGCTGCGTATCGAGGCTGATTCGCAGCAGCTCCGCCGCCGGCGTGAACGTCGGGTCGAGCTCGATCGCCTTCCGGGAGTACTCGATCGCCGTCTCCGTTTCTCCGAGCGCCGATGCCTGCCACGCCTCGAGGTAGTAGCGGTCGACGAGATCGCGGAGCGCGCCGCGCCCTTCGTCGCCAAAGTTCAGCCGGGCCTGGACGCTGAACCGATCGATATTCGTAAACTGCGTCGCGAGGTCGAGGTTGTAGTTCACGTCGACGCTGATGTCGGCGAGGTCGAGCGTGGCGCCCATGGAGAAGCGCGAGCCGCCCCAGCGCAGGAGCATCCCCGTCTGCGCCGCGAAGAACGGCGTGATCCGGACCGAGACGCCTATCGCACCGCCGACCGACGGCGCGCGCACGCCGGCTGCGAGAGAGACGGGGACGATCACGTCGGTCGCCACGGTGACGGGCCTGATGGGCGAGTAGGCGATACCGGAGGTTACCTGGGAGGGCAGCGGCTCGCCGCGAACCGGCGGGCCGAAGTTGCGCGCCGCCACGCCCACGGCGAAGTTCGGGCTACGCGAGGAGAATCGCTTTGCGAAATCGAATCGCGAGAGCACACCCACATCACCCACGATTCCCACGGCCGATTGGTCGGCGGCGATCTGGGGCGGGACGTAGCGGTAGGCTGTCTTCACGGTAGCGCCAACCGCTACGCCGGGGAACTCGTACGATCGAGCGAAGTTATACGACACGTTCAGTCCGACGGTGCCCTCGCTATACCTGCCGCCGGCAACCTGTTGAGACAGCGCGTCGTAGCGGGTGAAGGGGACGTGGAGAAACTTGCCACCGGCGGCGATACCGAGATCGTTGACCCGTCGCGTATACAGCACGCCCTCGAGCGACGTGTCGGCGATCCAGTTGTTGTGGACGAACGTCAGCTCGGTGAACTCGAGCGTCGCGCTCGCCGCAGGATTGGCGTCGAAGAAGCTCGCGTCGCGAGCGACCGCGGTGTACGCCTGGCCCATGCCCTCGAACTGACCACCGGTGGGGATGATGAGCGTCGGAAAGATGGCGAGACCGGTGTTGACGATCCGGTCCTCGCTGATCTCACCGATCGTCGCGTAGATTTCAGAGAACTCGAGCGAGTAGACGGGTCCGAGGAGAGAGAGGAGCGCAATCGAGACCAGGAGCCACCTGAAGCGCCTCATCACCTTTGAGTATACTTCTGTCTACGTGCATTATCCATCGATCTACCCGCCACTTTGATCATCGGAGCTTCCGGGCCCGGCCTGAGCTGCACGTCGCGGTGGTTTTTGTCGATACCTGTAGTAGTATCATTCGGAGAGGGGATGCCCTGCTCACAGTAGTGCGAGGCGCTCACAGGCCGTGTCTGGCGGTCCTCCTTCTTCTCGCCGTCGCGTCAACCCTCTACGCAGGGGGACAGGGCGAGGACCGTGCTGACGCGCTCGACGCGGTCGCACGCGAGGCGGGCATCCCGAGCGGCCTCGAACCGATCGAGCTGATCGAAACCGCACGCGAGCTCGTGGAGGAGAAGCGGTACGACGACGCCGTACCGTACCTCACGATCGCGGCCCGCCGTGACGAGGAGCTGCTCCCGGCGGCGGAGGAAGTGTTTCAGACGATTCGCGAGGCACGAATCGCCTACGAGGCGAAGGGCCGCGAAGTCGAGACGCGCCTGCGGGAGCTCATCTCCGGCGACATCCCCGCGGAGGAGGTCGTCCCCACCGCGTTTCGCGCGCTTCGCCTGATTGGCGAGATGAACGATATCTTCCCGTTTCCCAACCCCGAGGACGCCGAGCTGATCAGGGGGCTCGAGAGCCGCGTCCTGCTCACGATCGATCGTCGCCGCTTCCAGGCGCTCATGGACGCCGCGTATGCACGCCTCCAGGAGAACGGCACGATCGCTGCGCTCGATATCTACGTCAACGGTCTCGGCGAGTACGGGTTCGAGGTGACGTCGGTTGCCGGGGCCGAAACCGAGGCGCAGGAGGAGGCCGTCGCCGAAGGGCAGGCTCGAATCGAGGCGCTGCTCGAGACCGACGGACTGGCGATCCAGATCGGCAGCTTCGACCCCGATCGCTACGAGCTGACCGGTGAACGCTTCGCGGCCGCCCGCGAGGCGATTCGCTTGCAGACGGTCGGACCCGGAGGTCCCGGAGCGGCGGCCGAACCGGCGTTCGTCGACATCGCGACGCCTGCAGAGCAGCAGGCGAGGGCGATGATCGAATCGTTCGGCACCGGCGACTTCGAGGATGCGCGCGCCCAGATCAACGAGTACCTTCCGCTGCTCGACGAAATCACCGACGCCTACCGGAACGTCCTCGCGGCGAGCGAGGTGGTCGCGCAACAGGAGCGGATCAACGCGGAGCGAGCGGTCGAGGACGAAGAGTACCGCTACAACTGGCATATACGGTTCGTAAACGACATCGTACTCGGGCGCCCGGTCGCGAACGGCGCCGGTGAACGTCGCGAGGAGGGGATTCTCCACGCGATCGAATCGGTCTGGGACACGGTCGCCAACGGACCGGTCGACGCCACGAGGCGCTACGGGGCCACGCGGTACGCCGACGCGATCACCTCTGCGCGCGCCTTCCCGTGGGCCGAGGTGAGGTCGCCCCGCGACGACGGCGAGGTGGAGGCGCACGTCGCCTCGCTCGCCGAGGCGCTCGAGACGATCTCGGTCTCCTACCGGACGACGCTGGATATCCTGAACGTCTCCCGATCGCTCGGATTGAGCCCGCCTGCGCAGGAAACGCCTTCGCCGGCCGCGGCGTTCGAGCGGTTCGTCGAGGAGCTGGCCCGAGCCGAGCTCGGCGATCTCGCGCCTCCGCTCGTCGAAGCGGCCGCGCGCGCGGCGTCTGCCGAGGAGCTCGGGGCCGTGGCCGGCACGACCGCCGCGGCGTATGACGAGGCGACACCGCTCGCCTCGAGCACGAGGACGGCGCCGCTCGAGGCCCAGCGCGGCGAGCTGCGCGACCGTCTCGAAGAGCTGTACGCGCAGAACGACCGCTGGCGAAGCCTGCTCGGGCTACTCGGCGAGGCAGACGACGCGCTCGGTGGCAGCACGGGCGCGTCGTCCGCCGCAGAGCACGGACCCTACATCGCGGAGCGCATCGCTCAGGTGCGCTCCTACGAGCTTGGCGTCGTGCGACGCATCGCCGAGATCGAGACGACCGAGAAGGAAAACCGGCTCGCGCGCTACCGGTCGACGGTCGACGCCGCCGAGCGTGACCTCGAGGCCACCGACCCGGTTTCCGGCGCCCCCCGGCCGCGGTCTGATTCGGCGCGCGACCGGTTGCGTCCGCTCGTTGGAACGGTCGCCGGTACGCGGGTTACGTCGACCGCGACCGGAGACCTTCGGGAGCTGCGCGTGGACGCCGAGGCGGTGGCCGAACGACTGCGCGACGACGAGGACTACATAACCCCGGACGACGAGGTGCAGCAGGCGATCGCGCGCACCGGGGGCGTCGCTGCCGCCGTCGGCGCGGCGAATGCCGGGCTGCTCGGGCGCGCGCGCGGGCTCCTCGAGGACGCGCTGCGACGGATCGCCGAAGCCGAGGATCTCGAGGAACGCGCGTTCGATCGCGTTGACGAGGTGGCTGCGCTCATCGACGAGGCGGAAGCGCTGAACGAGGAGGGGAACGCGCGCGAGGCGAGCCTGCGCCTCGACGAAGCATCGAACTTCCTGAGCTCGGCCCGCGACGACGATGCGAGCGACCTCTTCGCCGAGAGTCTCGAGAACTGGCACCGTCCGCAGCTGGAGGCTCGCTGGGAGGAGATCAGCGGAGAGATCACCGCTCGATTGAACGATGCACGACGCGAGATCGTACTGACTCGCGTGGACCTCCTCGTCCGCCAGGCAGCGCCGCTCGTCGACCCGCCGGCCGGCGAGGAGCCTCGACCGGGTGAGGCGATCGCCGTCCTCGAGGAGGCCGATGCGCTCTGGTCGACGGTCTATCCGCTCATCCAGAACCCTTCGATCACACCGCTTCTGCGGCGCGCGCGGATTCTCGAATCGCAGCAGCAGCAGGATCTCACCGAGGACATCCCGGGTTTCGAACGGCTGAGCCAGATCCTCAATACGGCGCGCAGCGCCTTCGACGAGCAGAACTATTCGACCGCCCGACAGGCGCTCGACTTCTTCCTCGTCGAGCAGCCGCTGAACGCCGAGGCCCGCCTGCTCGACATCCGGCTCGAGCTCGCCACCGGCGAGGGTAGCCCGAACGCAATCGTGCGCAGCTATGTTATCCGCTCGCTCGACGAGGTGACGCGCGCCGAGAACGACGGGACGCAGGTGCGGTCGCGCATCGAGACTGCAGCGAGCACGCTGCGCGCGACAACCGGACAGCGAGGAAGCGTCCCCGACGAGGTGTACACCGGGTTGCTGCCGCTGCGGTCGAAGCTGACGGCGATCCTCGACATTGCCGCCGAACGCGCCACCGTCGGCGCGTCGGTCCTCGCGGATATCCGTTCGCTGCGCGACGACGTCGATACCGTCCTCGACCCGCCGGAGCCTCCCGCGCCGCCCGACCCGTGCGAAGAGGCTGACCGCATCGTCGCGGAGCAGCTCGACCGGGGCGACTGGCGGACGTTACCGCCGGAGACGCAGACGGACATCTTCGAACAGCTCGTGCGGGCCCGCTCGCTCTGCCGCGAGGCCGACCAGGTCGACGAGTTGATCGCGTTCATCCAGTCGGTTTCGGATTTCGCGACGCGCACGCCGTCCGCCGCGGAGCAGGCGATCCTCGACGAGGCGCTGCGGCTCGTGCAGCAGGGGGACTTCGACGCAGCGCTCGCGCGCATGGAGGCGTATATGCGCGATGCAGACCGCGATCCCATGTTGATCCCGCAGTGGCGTCGGTTGTACAACGACTTGATTCGACGCGCCGGCGGGCGGTAGGGTTGCTTCGTGCGCAAGCTTCTCCTGCTCTCCGCGCTCCTTTTGCTCAGCGCAACGAGCTTCGCTCAGCGATCATGGTTCGAAGCTCCCCAACTCTTCGCCGATCCGAACACTCGGTTCCCCCAGGTCGTCAGCAAGGGCGAGCTCGCCGTCGCAGCCTATCAACGGATCAGCGATTCCGGGGCCGGAGGCGGGACGATCGACGTCGTGATGCAGACGAGCGACGACGGCAGATCGTGGACGCAGCCGGTGATCGTCGCTCGCGGTATTCGCTACGAGGGTACGGCCGTCCCTCCGGTGTACAGCGTGGCGATCAACGAAGACAACGAAATCCTGCTCGCGACCGTTGACTACGAGCCGGCCGGCGTGCGCGGAGGAACGTCCATCGTCCGGGTCGCGCAAGCCGCCGGAGACGTGCGTCGCTTGTCGCCGGTGCACACCGTGTCGGGCGATATCAGCCTCGTGTCCCCACGCGTCTTCGCCGCGGCGCAGGGCGGGTGGCTGCTCACCATGGAGCGCTTCGACGAACCGTCCAACCGTGTCGTGTACTCGCACAGCTCAGACGGTCAAGACTGGAGCGAGTTGCTGGCCATCCCGGCCGATGTCCTGCAGACCGGGACGCAGAGCGACGTCGAGCATTACGCGGCAGGCGACCGGGATGTCCTGCTCTTCGTGGGAGAGAACGTCGTGCCGCCCGGGGTCCCCCCTGGTGAGCCCGAGATCCCCGACGTCGCGCAGATCTACTCGATCTACACGGATAACTCGGGGGCGAGTTGGTCGGCGACCGACCCCTCCGACGGGGCGAGCATCCCGGGGCTTGCGGGAGTCCCGCTCGACGACGACGTCGACTTCGTCGCGCTCGCCGAAGCGGGGCTGGTCGTGCCGCACACGTTCATGCGGACGATCGACGAGCCGCCGGCGGGTTCGGGGGCGCTGACCTACCAGGAGCTCGTCATGCGCAGGCCCGCGGTCGCGGTGGGGCCGGAGACGAGGCTCCTCACCTTCGAGGCGGGGCTTCGCCTCGAGACGGACAACGTCCGCCAGGTCGCCACGACAACGCTCGACGCCGAGGGCAACGTGGAAGGGCAGATCGAGATCCTGACCGCGCCGAGCCTGCGAAGCGGCGACGCCCGGATCCAGCACAACCAACCGACCCCGGCGGTGCAGAACGGCTCTGCGTACGTGATCGCGTACCGGGATCCTTCCCGCGGCGGCGACGTCGTCCTCTTCGAGCGCGTCGGCGACCGGTGGATCGACATCTCCCCCGAGGACACGAGCGGGATCGCTACGTATCCCACCGCCGCGGTGATCGGCGGGCACGCGCACTTCTTCTGGCACCGCCGCACCGCGAACCGGTCGGGGCTGCCTACGCAGATCGTCTATCTCGAGCCGGATCAGCGGGCGAATCCCCCGGTCGTATCGGGGGGCAATTTCGACCTGGGCGAGCGCAGCCGATCCTCGCGCGCCGAGTTCGCCTGGCAACCGGCGCCCGACGCGTCCGGTATCGTCGGCTACGCCTACGAATGGTCGCGCGACCCGGCGGCGCCGGTCTCCACGCCGGATGATCCGATCGAGACGACCCGCCTGACCGTCACCGCCGACGAGGACGGGCCGTGGTATCTTCGGATCCGCGCGCTCGACCGCGCGGGCAACTGGTCCCCTCCGCGTACGGTTGAGTTCTTCCGCGACACGACGCCGCCCGATCGGGTCGCGTTCGTGCCGCCGCCGCTCGACGAGGACGGTTTCCTCGCGTCGAACACGTTCACGTTGCGCTGGAGGCCTCCCGAAGACGACGTGATCGGCGGTTACTACACAGACCTCGTGTATCTGGGCGAGGAAACCGAGGAGCTCGACCGAGGGGAGATTCCCGTGATCGAGCCGCCGCGACGCGCGCCCCTCGATCGTCCGGCGATCAGCCGCGACAACTACGACAACGGCATCTGGGCGCTCACGGTGAGCGCGGTCGACAGCGTTGGTAACGTGGGCGAATCGGCGATGCTCGTGGTACGGATGAACAAGTACGTTCCGGTGACCGAAATCTATACCGTCGCCGCGGTCCCCGACCCGCTCGGACGCTACAATCTCAGCATTCTGGGACGCGGCTTCACCGCAAACGGGCTGATCGATCGGGTGGTGATCGACCGCGACCGGCAGCCGCCGTACGACTACGTCTACGATCGTTCGAGTCCGGGGTACCGGATCTTCAGCGACCGGGCGATGGCCGGGCCGCTTCTCGACAACCTGGATACCGGACGGTACTACATCGGTCTCGTGCATACGGAGCGTGGTCTCGAGTTCGCCCCCAGCGTGCTGTCGCTCGAGCGCAACGGAACGGTGAAGTTTGGCGACTACACGGTGGTGCCGGGCCGCGAGTTCGTCGTGGCAGAGCGGGGCTTGCGGATTATCGACAGCACGACCGCGATCGCCTGGTTCGTCGTCGCGCTGATGCTCGTGGTCGCCGTCTTCTCCGGGACCCGACTCGTCGCGGTTGCTCGCGAGGGCGTGCAGCTGCGAATGGAGGCCCGCGCGCTCATCGCCGGGACGCCGGGCTTGCTCGCCGCGCGCGAGCAGAGGATTCAGAACATGCGTAAAAAGGGTTTGGGGCTTCGAATCAAGTTTGCCTTCTTCGTCGTCGTCCTGGTCATGACGGTCGTTGGCATGGTTTCGGTTGGGCTCGGCTCGGCTACGCTGAACAACCAGCAACTCGTGCTGCTGCGCGGGCTCAACGACCGCGTCGACGTGCTCATGGAGAGCCTGGTGGCAGGCGCCGAAGAGCCGCTGCTCGAGCCGGACACGAATACGCTCGAGCTCGGCGCGCTGCCGACGAGCGTCCGGGCGATGGACGAAGCGCTCTACGCCACGATCACCGGCCGCAAGAGCACGATCCAGACGGAGAACCTGCCCGAGTCGTACAACTACGTCTGGGGCACGAACGACCCGCGGCTCGAAGCCGCCGGGCTTTCGGATGCGGGCGCACGCGAAGAGCTCCTCGGCGCGCAGGCGGCGGGGGGCATCGAGCGGTCCGCCGTTCCGTCCGACAGCGAGCTCGACCTTGGCCGCACGCGGCTGGACGACCCCGTCTCGGAGAAGATCGAGGTGCTCGCCGAGCTCATCGACCGCATCGCCGCCGATCGGCTGAACACGATCGTGAAGGAACGCGAGCTCACCTTCGCCACGTCGAACGAGCTGCGCC
This sequence comes from uncultured Spirochaetaceae bacterium, assembly GCA_964458555.1. Lineage (GTDB taxonomy): Bacteria > Spirochaetota > Spirochaetia > DSM-27196 > SLST01 > SLST01. The sequence goes on from CAYWJH010000021.1 coordinate 31,636, forward strand.
GCCAGATCAACGCGGTCGTCGCAGAGGGCGGAGATCCGACCGAGCTGCAGGAGCGCCGACAGCGCGCGCAGCTGAACCTCGCGGCGCTGAACCGACAGATCAGCACCGGCCTCGAGGAGGTCACGACCGACGCGCTCTCGCTCGTCCGTTTCGCCGAGCTCGAGGCCGCCCGTACCGCCGACGCGTCGGGTAGCGACGAGCAGGACGACACGCGGGCCGCGGTGGCCGCGGCTGTCTATCGCATCCCGGATTCGATGGAGGAGATCGAGGCCGATATTGCCCGGGCGCGCGAACAACTGCAGGCGAGCGTCCGATTCGGGGGGCGGGTGGACAGCCCCGTGAAGAGCTTCCCCATCTTCGTGCCTGCAGCGTACGACCCCGACGTCCGCGACTACCTCTTCTACCAGCCGGCGGTCGAGCCGGATATCTCGATCTTCCCGCTCGATCGCGACGCGATCGAACAGATGGACGAGGGCGACCTCGCCGGCCTGACGTACTTCCGCGGGACGGTGCGCATGGGCGTCGCGACCGACCTGATCGTCGAGCAGATCGAGCAGGCGCGGACCGACATCATCCGGATCACGGCGCTCATCGCGCTCGCCGCCCTCGGCGCCGGAGTGGCAGGCGCCATCATCCTCGCGACGATCGTCGTCATCCCCATCAACAAGCTCGTCCGGGGCGTCGAGTACATCAGGCGGACGCAGGACAAGTCGACGCTGAAGGATCACTCGATCGACCTGCGCAGCCGCGACGAGCTCTTCCGGCTCGCCGACTCGATCAACACGATGACGGTCGCGCTCGCCGCCGCCGCGGAGGCGGAGAAGGACCTCATCGTCACGTCCGACCTGCAGAAGAAGTTCATCCCGCTCGAGGAGAAGCTCGAGGACGGCCGCGGGCGCAAGCTCACGATGGCGCACCTCGACGTCGCGGGGGCCGAGTTCCACGGGTACTACGAGGGCGCCGATGCGCTCTCGGGGGACTACTTCACCTACGAGTGGATCGACAAGCCGGTCGAGCAGGGCGGAGGTGTGTTCGCGCTCATCAAGTGCGACGTCGCGGGTCACGGCGTCAACGCGGCTTTCATCATGGTCGAGGTCGCCACCATCTTCCTGAATCGCGTGCGCGAATGGCGCTCCTCTCGGTCGCGCCCCCAGATCACCGATCTCGTGAGCACGGTCAACGAGCTGCTCGTCGAGCGGGGTTTCGCAGGGATGTTCGCCGCGATGACGGTGGCGATCGTCGACACGAACACCGGGACGATCACGATGACGCACGGTGGCGACACCGAGCAACGGTTCTACCGAGTCGCGCTCGGCAAGGTGGAGGAGCGAAACCTCAACCAGGCCCCCGCAACCGGCGTTTTCGACGGCTCGCTCTTTCCACCGGGTATGGGTTTCGAGGAGGTCACGTTCGCGCTCCACAGCGGAGACATCATGTTGCTCGCTACCGACGGCATCGAGGAGTCGGCGCGCCAGATCCGCGACGAGAACTTCCACCCGATCGCCGTGAGCGAAGAGGACGCGCAGTCCCTCAACGAGGAGGCTCAGGCGCTCGATCCGCCTTCGAGCATCGACGTCGACGAGAACAGCCGGTTCGCGAAGGAAGAGTTCTCCACCGACCGAATGGTGCGGATCGTGGAAGAGGTCCAGGCGCAGGGCTCGTTCCGGCTCAGTCGGGTGCGAAGCCTCGACGCGTCCGAACAGCTCGTCTTCACCTATCGAGGGATCGAGCCGACGGCGCGCAACACCGTGCTCGCGATCATGGCCGCGGAGAAGGTCTTCCGACTCGTACCGGACGCGTCGGTTACCGAGCCGATCGCGGTCGACCGCGAGATCGACGAGTTCCTGCGCGACCACTTCAACGCGTACCGTCGCTACTTCAGCCACCCGGTCCCCGACGAGCAGCGTCCCGACGCCTCGGAGGAGTTTCCCCGCGACGAGTACGTCTACTACACGCATCTCCGGCAGGAGGAACAGGCGGACGACCTGACGATCCTTACGGTTCGCAAGAAGTGAAGCGATCCGCCACGGAGGCCGATAGCATGAGTATGAAGCGGTTGCCTGTTCTCCTGTTCATCCTGGTCGTGTGCGCCGTTTCGGTGTCGGCGCAGCGGCACTATCTCGTAAACGAATCCGGGACAACGCTCTACATCGCCGTGGACGCGGAGGAGGCGGCCGGACGGCTCGCCGAGGTCACCCTCGACCCTCGAGGCGAGTATCGGCAGCTGCCTGTCGACGCGGTGCTTGCCTACACCCCCGGCGAGCCGGTCGTCGGTTTCGCGTTCACTCGCGGGTCTTTTCAGCTGCCCACGTTTGCGGTGAGCGCGGAGGAGGCGATGCGACGCACCACCTCCGCTGCCAGCGGGCGTCGTTACGTCGCGGTGACGGAGGCCGACCTGTCGAGCGAACGAATCGTCTCGCCGTCCGCGTTCGCCGAGCTTCTCGGTGAACCCCGGATCGACAACCAGTACCTCGACTGGGTCGGCAGGGACGCGGTCGTCGCGCGCGGACGGGGCCGCGCCCCGCTGGGCGTGTACGCGGATCTGGGAGACGGACGCGAGCCGATCCGGCTCGACGAGAGCCTGCTCTGGCAACGCGGCGGGACCGATCTGGAATGGATCAAGACGCACGCGACACCGTACGCGTACTTCCTCGCGGCATCGGTCTACACCGCGTTCGCGCGCGGCACGACGCTATTCCTCTACGTCTACCGCGAAGAAAACGAGGTTCCCGTTGCAACGCTCGAGCTCCCGGGCGACGAGGACCGCGGGCTCGTCCTGCTGTGGACGCCCACGCAGCCGGAGCCGGTCGTTGCCGGCAATCTGGTCGCCTCCGAGTTCTTCCTCGAGGCCCAGATCTGGCGCAGCGCGTTGGAGGCCGAGCTGGGCGCCGGGCACGAGGGCCTCGTCGTCGAGACGGCGACCGCGAGCAGCGCCGCGGGAATCTGGGAAGAGTTTGTTCTCGCGCGGGACCCGTTTTCAGTACTATTCGGCGAGTGAAGCGTAGCAGGTTCTTCTGCGAGAACTGTCACCACGAGGTTCGGCCCAACGCGAAGGTGTGTCCGCACTGCGGGAGGTTCTTCGAGGCGGTCCGATGCCCCATGTGCTCCTACGTGGGCGAGAGCCGTGATTTCGTGCACGGATGCCCCAACTGCGGCTACGCCGGCGGGACCACCGGACGCGACGACGGGTTCGAACAGGTCGACTACGCGCCCGCCGCGCGGCCAGGACCAAAGACGAGTACGCCCGGGTGGGTCTGGCCGCTCGCGATCGGAATCCTGCTCGTCGTCTTCGCGGGGCTGATCGTCGTCTACCTCAGCCTTTAGAACAGCACCCCGATGCCCGCTCCGCCGATCGCGTAGAAGTCGCGCGGCGACTCGATCTCAGCCGCGGTGATCGCGCTCACCGCCACCGAGCTTCCCGGGACGATCCAGTGCGCCTCCAGACCGACCTGGAACGGCAGGTCGAGCGAGACCCCGTCGGCGAAGCGCGTGGTGCGGAAGGCGGCGCTCGCCCCCACCGAGAGGCGGTCGGAGTCGAGGAGAACGCCGGTGCGCAGGTAGCCGATACTTCCCCATTGCTCTTCAGCCGGGAGGTCTCGCGCGTAGGTGACTTCCGCCGGGGTCAGGCGGTACTCCGGAGCGAGAACGACCGACACCACGCCCAGGCGAGCGGAGAGCGGAAGCGAGACGAACACGCCTGGAAAGCTCGCCTGCGAGTCGGGTCCGGCGTGGCTTCCGTCGGAGCCGGGCGTACGCCACGCGCCGCCGGCGGCGATGCCCGCGCCGAGGGTCGCGTCACCGGCGCTCGTCGACAGCCCGTCCCAGCTCACCGCACCGCCTGCGGCGGCGCGGTCGGCGATCGGCTCGGAGTGCGCCACGAATCCACCGTACCCGAAGAGCTCGACCCCGGCGCCCATCCCGACGCGGATCCCAACGCGACCGGGGAAGCGCGCGACGAGGCCGTCCGCCGTCTCTGCGAGCACCCCGGCGATCTGCGCCGAGACCTGGAACTGCGAGGCGGGTAGCGCAGAGAGCGTCGGGGCGTAGAGCAGGCCGGGCGTCGCGCTCCAGATCGATCGGAAGCGAACGACGAGCGACCGGTCGACGCGGACGGTGGTCGAAGCCTCTTCGTAGCGCCCGTCGTCGCCGGTGGCCGTGAGCGTTAGCTCGTACGTGCCGTCTGCAACGGCTCGTCCACGACCATCGGTGCCGTCCCACCGGAATTCCTGCTCCCAGCTCCGGTACGGCCCCTGCGGCACGCGTGCGACGACGGTGTCGGATTCGTCGCGAATTACGAGCTCGCCGTCGCCGGACGCGCTGACCTCGTAGGAGACGAGCGTCGTGCCGACCCGGCCGGGGTTCTCGGGGTTGAACGCGTCTCGCCACGCGGAGAGGTCGGAGACCTCGAACGGCGCCCGCTCGAGATCCACGCGCAGGCGCGTCACCTCGTCGGCGCGGACGCGCACCCTCGTCTCGTACGGCCGGTACCCGAATCGCCGCACCTCGACGGTGTAGGCGCCGATCGGGAGCTCGGCGAATCCATCGTCGACCTTGTCGGCGTCGACGAGCACGGTCGCGTCGGCGGGGACAGCGGCGACGTCGACGAAGCCGGTGATCTGTTCGAGCTCCACGTCGATCACGACCGTGCCGGACTCGGGCACGTCGACCCACCGGCGCAGCTCGTAATAGCCGTCCTTCTCCACGACGAGGAGGTGGGTTCCGGGCTCGATCGAGTCGAGATCGAGCGGGGTCGAGCCTCGAAGCCGCCCGTCCACGTAGACCTCCGCGTCCTCGGGCTCGGTGACGACGCGAAGCGGCGCGCTGATCGACTCCTCGTGCGACCGGTCGTCGTCCTTCGGAGGCGAACCGTCGTCCTCGGCGTCGTCCTGCGCTTCGATCACCGAGTCGAAGGTGGACCCGGAGACGACGGCGCAGCCCGGGAGCACGAGCAGCAACGCGAGTCCGCAGACGCAGGCGAACGCTTGCAGGCGTGGTAGGTTCACACCCCCGATTATACCCGTCGCGCTCGACTCCTGCAGGAATCGCGTCGATACTAGAGGCAATGGTCATACGACGGCTATCGGTAGGCGTTCTTCTCGTTCTGTTCGGTGCGGGTTCGGTGTACGCCCAGGAGCCGACCGAGCCCGAGGGTGCGGCGCTCCAGCGGGGGTTCTCGTCGATCGAGCTCGGGATGTCCACCGAAGAAGCGAAGGCCGCGCTCGGGACCGACCCGAGCTTCCGGTACCGAGGCGACCCGGACGTCTCGTTCCTGCCGCGTACCGATATTCCGGTCATCGAGGTCGCCGGGCGGGCGTTCGTGAATACGGCGATCCTGCAGTTCCGCGACGACACGCTCTACGTGCTGTCGCTCGTGCTGAACCGTGAGCGGCTCGACTACTTCGCCGTGTACGAGAGTCTCGCTGAGCAGTACGGCGAGCCGTCGGCGCTCGACCCCGGTCGCGCGGTCTGGGAATCGGAAGACACGCGGGTGTCGCTCGAACGGCCGCTCACGGTCAAGTACCTCGACCTCCCGACCTTTCGGGCCATCGTCGAGTCCGGCGAGATGGAAGAGGCGCTTGACGAAGTGACGCGTGACCGCTTCCTTGAACGGCTATGATCCCCTGCCGAGCGCTCGGGCGGGCGCGCAGCCTTGGAGCCATCCTCGTCGCCGCGCTGTCGGTCCTCGTCGCGTGCGACGCTTCCGGCGAACGGTACACGCTCGAGGCGAACGGCGTCGAGCTCACCGTCGAAGTAGCCGATACGCCCGAGACGCGCGCCCGTGGACTCATGGAGCGGACCGAGCTCGGCGAGCGAGCGGGGATGCTTTTCGTGTTCGGGTCGAGCGAGCCACGGTCGTTCTGGATGAAGAACACGCCGCTTCCGCTCTCGATCGCCTACGTCGACGACGCGTTCACGATTCGAGAGATCCACCATATGCAGCCGCTCTCGCTCGAACCGGTGCCTTCGCGCCACCGCGCGCGGTACGCGCTCGAGCTCAACCAGGGGGCGTTCGAACGGCTCGGCATCCGAGTGGGCGATCGCCTCGTGCCGTCGCCTCGGCTGCTCGAGCGACTCGACCGGTAGCGGCTACTCGTCGTCGCCACCTGCCTCGCCGAGCTCCGGGAAGAGCTCGAGCACCGGCTTCTCGTCCTTGGATTCCGGCTCGTTCACCAGCTGCTGCACCTTCCGCTCGATGCGCTGCAGATCCTTGTCGAGACCGCGGGAGAGCTTGACGCCCTCCTCGAAGAGCCCGGCCGCCTCTTCGAGCGGAATCTCACCGTCGCGGATGCCCGCGCTGATCTCTTCGAGCCGTTGCAGTCGTTCTTCAAAGCTCTTCATTCGTGTCTCCCGTATGCGTTGCCTCGACCGTGGCGTCGACCGACCCGTGTCTGACCTCCACACTCAGTGCGTCACCGGGTACGACCTGCCCTGCGTCGACGAGAATCGATCCGTCGCCGCCGCGCACGATCGCGTACCCGCGCTGAACGATGCGGTGCGGCGACACCGAGGCGAGCTCACGCGAGGCGACGTGGAGTCGGTGTCGCGCCTCGCTCACGCGCGAATCCATCGCGTCGCCGAGCTCGTCGCGCAGCCGATCGAACTCCTGCAACGTCGGCTGCGCCAGCATCCAGTACGAACGGTGAAGCTCTTCGGGGGAAAACTGGCGCATGAGCAGCTTCGCGTGCCGATACCGTTCGAGAAACCGGTTCACGATCGATCTCCCCAATTCGACGACGCGTCCGGCGAGCTCCTCCCGGCTCGCGGCCACCAGTTCGGCTGCGGCCGAGGGGGTGGGGGCCCGCGCGTCGGCTGCGAAGTCGGAGAGCGCCCAGTCGATCTCGTGGCCCACCGCGGAGATGACCGGGACCTCGCTCTGCGCGATCGCGCGGACGACCGTCTCGTCGGAGAAGGGCAGCAGGTCTTCGAGCGACCCACCGCCTCGACCGACGATGATGACGTCGCCGAGCCGGTGCAGCGAGGCGATTCTGAGCATCTTCGCGATTCGCGGCGCGGCCTGCTCGCCCTGGACCGGGGTGGGGCAGACGACCACGTCGACACCGGCGTTACGCCGTCCGAGTACCTGCATGATGTCGCGCAGCGCGGCGCCTGTGGGCGAGGAGACGATCGCGATACGCTCGGGAAGCACCGGCAGGCGACGCTTCCTGCCCTCGTCGAAGAGCCCTTCGGCGGCGAGTCGCTTCTTGCGCTCCTCGAGCATCGCGAGGATACGCCCGACTCCGGCGAGCTCCATGCGCTCGACGATGATCTGATAGGTGCCGCGCCTCGCGTATACGCTGATGCCGCCGTAGACGACGACCTGTTGTCCGTCTTCGGGGGTGAAGGAAACCCCCCGTGAACGTCCCCGAAAGAGCACCCCGGAGATCGACGCGTCGTCGTCCTTGAGTGTGAAGTAGAGGTGTCCGGTCGACGAGGCTCGAACGTTGGAGAGCTCTCCCTCCACCGCGACGCTGGGGAAGCTCAGCTCGAGACGTTCCTTGACCCGACGGGTGATCTGGGAGACGGTCATGGGAGCAGCGCTGCTATCGCTCATCGTCTGGAGCTTAGCGGGATGCAATGATAAACTCAAGTTTCAGCCGGCGCGGCAGCTTGACGAGCGTCGCGACGGTGTCGATAAGGAGAACAATGGTAGTCTGCCTGTACAATACCGCACCGGCCGCTTCGCTGGCGGAACCGCTCGCCGGGCGATCCACCCTCGCACGGGTCGCCGAGTACGTGCAGGAGGTCTCGCCCGACGCCGAGGAGATCGTGGTGTATTCGACCACTGATCCCGGTGACCTGCCCGTCGGATGGCGCCGGACGGTCGACGAGCCGCTTTCGCAGCGGGGGCTCGTCGACCTGCTCGCGACGTTGACCTCTGATGCCGGGACGGAGATCCTCTTTGCGTTTCTCGACCAGCCGTTTCTCAACGTCGATCTCACGCGCCGCATGCTCGTACGTCACCGCGAGTACCGGGCCGAGTACACCTTCGCCGACGGGTATCCGGGAGGGCTTGCTCCGGAAGTCCTCGCCGGTCGCGCGATCTCGCACCTCGGGCAGATGGCGAGCGCAGAGACGGGGGTAGAGCGCGCCGGGCTCTTCCCGGTCGTGCAGACCGACATCAACCGTCTCGATGTCGAGACCGAGCTCGCTCCGGTCGACCAGCGCCTGCTTCGCCTCTCGCTGTCGGTCGAAACGCGCGCCAACCTCGAGGTGTGCCGGCGACTCGCCGCCGACGCGCCCGAGAGCATCGACGCCTGGCCGCAACACACGTCGACGACCCGGACCGCACACCGAACGCTACCGCGGTTCGTCTCCGTGCAGGTCGTCGAGCAGGAAGTGCAGCGGCTCGCGTACTCTCCGTATCCCACGGTGCGCGAAGACGTGCTCGCCCCGGGGCGAATCATGGATCTCGAGCGCTTCTCCGCGCTCGTCGACGACCTCGGGGCGTACGCGCCCGAGTCGGTAATCCACCTCTCGCTGTGGGGAGAGCTTGCGCTGCACCCGCAGGCGCTCGACATGGTCCGACACGTGCTGTCGACCGAGTCGCTCACGCTGCTCGTGGAGACCTCCGGGGTCGGATGGGGCGAGGAGCGGGCCGCCGAGCTCCTCGGCATCGACTCCGACCGCCTGCTC
>CAYWJH010000022.1:0-29310 GCA_964458555.1 uncultured Spirochaetaceae bacterium
GCGGGCTCGTCGACGTCGCGGTCAACCCCGACTTCTCGATCAACAACAGCTGCCCGGGTTGTCTCTGCCCCGGCGAGGGAGAGGAGAAGGGGACCGTGCGCGCGTACGTGACGCTCCGGCTGCCCTACCGCAACGAGCACCACGGCTTCGCTCCCATCATGTACGCGCTCGCCGAGGCGCACCGCAACGGCATCACGGAGGTCGACCTATGAGTCTGTTCATCACCGACCAGGAGCACGCCGCGATCGCGAAGGCGCTCGTCGCCGGAGCGGACGCGCAGCGGTTCTTCGCGGCGCTCGTCGACCGGGCGCTCTCGTTCTGCGCCCGGACGGGAATCGTCCAGGACGACGACACCATGGAGTGGCGGCACATCGTCTGGGAGCGGCTCTCCGACGCGGCGTTCGCCGTACGCTTCGCCGAGCAGGGCCGCCGGGTGGCGGCGGGCGGGGGTGATTACGACCAGCTTACCCGTTGGCTGCACGACACGACGATGGAGATCGTCCGCTATGAGCGTGACGAATGGATCGGCCCGTGGTTCCGTGCGCGCCTCGACCCGCCGCAGGGACAGCTTGAGACCGCGCACGTGGCGCTCGGCGTCGGGACCGTCTACGATCTGTGTCCACAGCTCTTCGGCGACGCGGAGCTCGACGAGATCCGCGTCGCGCTCCGCGACAAGGGGCAGTACCTGACGCGGAACTGGCTCGACTCGCGCATCTCCGGGCACAGCCACATCAACAACTGGTTCATGGTGCTGCTCGGCGGGTACGTCGCGGCGTCGGCTCTCATCGGCGACACCGCGGCGGTGCGGCAAGCTGCCGACGAAGCCGCCGTTGCGGCGTCGGTCTACAATGCGGACAGCTACGGCGAGTCGCCCCAGTACTGGAACTACGCGACGATCCATCTCGCCCACATTGTCAGCGTCGTGCGGCGGTACGCCGCCGTGCACGACCCCGCGATTACGCTCGACCCCGCGGTCGAGTCGTCGTACACGGCGTGCCTCGAGTGGCTCGACGCGACGATCCTGGGGATCCACGACGTGCCCGGCTGGGGTTCCGGCTACGCGAACAGCGTCAATTTCGGTGACAGCTCGCACATGTTCCGTCCCACGGCGGACGTTTTGCTGCAGGTAGCCGCGGCCGGCGTGGAGTCGGCGGGTCGAGGGGCGACGACGAAGCCCGGCGCGATCGGCGCGGCCGGAACCGCCCGCCGGCTGTTCGACACGCTCTACGCCGACCCGACGCTCGAGCCGGTCGACCGCCAGACCTTCGGCTTCTTCAACACCTACAGCTATCGCACCGTGCTCTTCCTTGCGCTCGAAGAGGCTGCTCGCGACGGCGGGTCGGATTCTGTTCTCGCCGGCCCCACACCGGCCTTGCCCGTCGCGCACCGATTCTACGAAAACGGCGACGCGATCCTCCGTCCGAGCGCGGCGCACCCCGACAGCGTGCTCGCGTTCCACGGCGAGCACGCCGTCCTGAACGCGAGCTCTCATCGGCACGAAGATCTCCTCTCCTTCCAGCTCTTCTTCCGGGGCGAGCGGCTCTTCACCGATCCGGGGCACTGCTGCTACCGGCTCGCGACGCAACGCTTCTCCAAATCGACCGCCGCGCACTCGACGCTGAGCTTTGAGACCGCCTCCGGTGTACCGGTGACGCAGACGACCGTGTCCGGCAACGTCTGGGCGCCCGGCCCCATCCTCGCGAAGGCGACTCGGCTGACGAAGCTTCCTGGCGGCGGGATCATCGTGGGGTGCGACGCCGCGGCGGCCTACGGCGAGCCGCTCACGCGCGTGGAACGGATCTTCGTCTATCCCGACGAGCACACCGTCTTCATCGTCGACGTCATCGAGGCGGCAGAGCCGGTTACCGTGGCGGCCCGGTTCGTCGTGAACAACCGCGACAACCGCATGACGTACAATCATCCCGCCTGGGACCGGACGGTGATCCGACGCGACGACGCCGCGGCGAAGCTCTTCCATCTCGCCGCGCAGTCGAGGTCGGGAACCGCCTACGCCGAGCACGACGTTCGCTTCGACCTCTCGTGGGGCTACCAGCACGACGTCTACCATCCGCAGCCGAACATGAAGGGTCAGGGCAGGGAGGGCAGCACCGTTGCGTTCTCGTACGTGACCTCGGGTGCCGCCGCGAGTCTCCGACTCATCCACGGGGTCGCGATGGACGAGGAGCGGTCGATCAGGCAGTGGCACTTCCGCACGCTCGAGGACGGATCGATCCACGTCGAACCGCCGTCGCACGAGGGGGGATGGGCGCTGAAGCTGGACGATCTGGGTTTCCAGCTCGTCGATGTGGGGGCCGACGAACGATACACGGAAGCTCTGTAGGAGGCTCAATGTCCCGGTACCTGCTCGAGGACGAGGAGCGCTGGTGGCGGACGAATTGCCCATCCGATCCGGCGGCGACGATCCACTGGTCCTTTCTCCGACGGGCCGAGGCGCGAGCGGGTGATCCGGGGCTGCTCGACGGTGAGGCAACCGTCGACTGGTGGCACCTGGTCGTCGACTACCTCGCAGAGGCCGCAATGGCGTACCGCCTGAAGCCGACCGACAGAGTCGGTCGCTGGGTGGTTTCCGTCACGAACGAGATCGTCGCGCGCGACGAGAACGACTGGATAGGTCCGTGGTTTCGCGACCGCCGATTCTCGCCCGCGCGCGGCTACCTTGAGACGGCGCACGTCTGTGTGGCCGTCGCCGCTGCGATCGACCTCGTGGCGGACGCGTTTTCCGATCAGGAGCTCGCTGCCGCGTACGACGCGTTGGGCAGTCGCGGCGTGGATCTCTGTGCCGCGTGGCTCGACACGGACTCCTTCCATAATCAGCGCTGCGTGCTTACCGCGGGGCTTGCCGCGGCCGCTGTCGGTTCGGGACACACCGCCGGCATTGATCGGGCGATGGACGAGTTCGTGCGGTGCGGTGAGCTCTTTCAGCCCGACGGCAGCTACGGCGAGTCTACCCAGTACGCCTCGTACGCCGGGTGGGCCCTGGCGATGGCGTACGAAACGCTCGTCCGGGACGACCCCGCTCGCATCGACCGTCTCCCGATCGCACCGTATGCTCGCTGCGTGCGCTGGTGGGCCGCCAGTCTTCTCTCCGTGAGATCGCTTTCCGGGTGGGGCCCCGCGCCGCGCCCGCGCATGGCGAACTTCAACGACGCCGGGGCGATTGCCGCGCCGCACGGCGACCTCCTGCTGCACGTCGCCGCACGGTGCGCCCGGTCGATGCCGGACGAGGCGGCGCTGGCTCGGTGGCTCTTCGATGAGGTCTACCTCTCGACGCTCGACGAGGGCCCATTCGACCGGTCGAGTTTCGGGATGGTGCCGCGCGTCGGGTTTCTCGCTCCGCCGCTCTGGAGCGCGGCCCAAGCAGTCCAGCCCCGCGGGCCACTCGAGCTCGACCTCTCCGAGCTTCAGGCCTTCTCCAACGGCGACGTCGTTGCCCGCGATTCGTGGGACGGGAGGACCGTGCTCGCGGTTCGCGGCGGCGGCGAGCCCTACCATGTCCTCTACCACCAGCACCGCGACCTCAACAGCTTTATCGTCGCGCACAGCGGGGAGCGGCTGCTCGTCGATCCCGGGCATTCGTGCTACCGGGGCCTGGCGATCCTCCACGACCGCTCTACGATGTGTCATAACACGTGCACCTTCGAGGATCCGAGCGGGTCGGGGTCGCCGCATCTGCAGAATCAGTTTGTCGGTCGCGGGCGTGCGCTTTCCGGCAGGAAGCCGGAGCCGCCGGTGCGCCGCGGCGGACGACGCCTCGTTGCCGAACGTCTCGATGACGTGACCGTGATCGGTTCGGAGTGCGCGGACGTCTACGGTGAGCCGTTGATCCGCTTCGCGCGGTTCTGGGTTCTGTTGGGGAGCCACTCGCTCTTCGTGATCGACCACGTGGTCGCCGAGCGGCCGGTCCGGGTGTCATGGCACTGGGTGCTCAACAACCGCGACAGTGGGTTGCGCTTCAAGGCGGTGCCGCCCGACCGGATTGTGGCACGTCGTGGCGCAGCGGGCATGAAGCTCTTCCACGCGGGGGGCGACCTGGACGACGAGTCCCTGCGGTTCACGAAGCATGCCTACGTGCACGACGCCTACCACCCGAAGCCGAACCAGCTCGGTGAGGGCGCGCAGGATTCCGGGCGGCTCGCTACGTTCCGCCAGCGCGAACCGCTGGCAGAGAGCCTGACGGTCCATGCCATCGCGTTGGACACGTACGGCGTGGTCGCTGGATGGCACCTGCTCGCAGAGGACGGATGGATCGGTCTCCAAGGCCCGCCCGCAGCCGCGGGCCGCGACGAACAGCGCATCCGCCTCGAAACCGAGGGGCCCGTTTTCCCGGGCATCGTCATCGAGAACGTCACCCGGGGCGGGCGCTATCGGCTCTCCGACGACCGGGAGTCGTACCGGCTCGCCAGACTGGAGTGAGGGTCGACCACAGACTCGGTTGACGCGGGAGCGTTCCCGTGATCGCCGCACGCGGCACGAAGGAGACAGAGACCATGCAGGTTTTCGATCGGTTTCCCGTTATCCACGCCCCGGGATCAACCCGGTGCGCGACCCAGCTCACGAGCGGACCCGCGTTCTGCTACCCGCTCTACTACTTCATCCCGTCGCTGACCGCCGACGGACGCTACCTCGTTCACCATCGATCCGACGGCGAGAGCGTACAGCTCCACCGACTCGACCTCGTCACCGGTGAGACGGCGCAGCTCACCCGCGCCTCGTGCGAAGACACCCAGTGGCATCCCTGGGATATGCCGGCTGGCAGCGGTGTGCTCGACCATCGAAGCGCGCTCAACGTCGTCACGAGCGAGGCGATCTTTTTCGACGGGAACGAGGTCCACGCGGTGAACGTGGAGACGCTCGCGGACCGGTTCCTGTTCGAGTTACCCGCTGACCGACTCGCTACGGGTCAGAACTGCTGCTCGCCGGACGGGCGCTTCTTTTTCTTCATTCATCACGACCGTGACCTCTACCGCGACATCTACGGTGAGCCAGGAGGTGAGCGGCGCGGCGGCTACTCGTACCCGCGCCACCTCTCGCGCGGTACGAAGCTCGCCCGGGTGGACCTCGAGACTGGCGAGCAGCATACGGTGATCGCCGCGAACAGCCCTCTCCATCACGTTCAGCCGTACGGCGAGCAGATGCTGGTGTTCTCGAGTCTCGCCGTGGAACGCGCGATCCTCGTCACCGACTACGACGGCGGCTGGTACACGCACCTTCGCACGCAGGCCGACGACGGCGGCACGACCTGCCACTACTGCGTCACCGATCGGGGCATCTTCTACGAGGCGCACAGCTCCGCCGGGCTCGTCGCCGGCGTCGTCGATCTGGAGACGAAGCGGCCGCTCGAAGCGGTGCTTCCGCCGTCGGTGCAGGCCGGCTCGTCGCACGTCGCGGCGGACCTCTCCGGTCGACGCCTGCTGCTCGAATGCCACGACGAGGAGCACGGCCACACGCTCGTGTTCGTGCGCCGTCTCGCGGGAGGCACGCGTCCCGGAGAAGACGCCCGGCCGGGCGGCGGAGGCGAGATCGAGCTCGAATACCTCTTCGGCGACTGGCCGACGTTCGGCACGGGGCAAAAGTCGCACTTCCACCCGCGGGTCACGGCGGACGGGAATCACGTCGTGATCACCGCGGGCAAGACGGAGACCGAGACGAACCATATCTTCCTGCTCGACGTAACTGATCTACCGGATACCGAGCTGTCGCTGGCCTGATCGCGGTTCACGCGTCGCGGCGGTACTCCATCGGGCTCTGCCCCGTGCGGTTCTTGAAGGCGCGGCTGAAGTGGGAGACCGACGAAAAGCCAAGCCTTTCGGCGATCTCGGCGAGCGAGTAGAGCTCGCTTTTCACGTAGTCCATCGCCCGCACGATACGAAGGTAGAGGATGTAGTCTTTTGGCGAGTGTCCCGTAGCATTCTTGAAGAGCCTGCGGAAGTGAGCCTCGGTCACACCGACCATGCGAGCGAGCTCGTCTACGCGGACGTCGGTGTTGTAGTTGTGCTCGATGTGCGCGATCGCCGGTTGAACCTTGCCGATCCCGTGCGCGTGGAGCCGCTCCTGCAGCGCGTCGTAGACGAGGTTGTAGAGGATCGAGTCGAGAATGCTGCGGCTCTGGAGCCTGTGTGCGACACCCTTCGCGGTCCACGCACCGAGTAGCTCGTGGAAAAGCGTTTCGTAGAGCGATACACGCGCGGAGCGGATGACGTGCGGGAAGGGGAAGGGCGTCTGGCGTCCACCGTTCGCGACAAAGAAGTTGGCGACGATCAGACGGCTGCCCGAATTGCCTGCGGTTACCCGGTACGTGTCCTCCTGCTCGACGTAGAGAATGTCACCGGGCCCGGCGTCGTGTTGCCAGTCGGTCGCCTCGAAGGTTGCCTCGCCCTCCACGATCCGAATGAGCCCATCGTAGCTCCGCCGCATCCAACTGAGCTCCCATCCCGGGGCGGCGATCTTCTCAAGGACGTTGTGGATAGACGATACCGCGACGTCGTACTCGTTGTACGGCGCGAGATCGGAAGGCGTGCTCACACCGCTAACCCTACCCCAAGCGGTGCCACCCCGCAAGACGGCACACTCGGGTCGAGCTGTGCCCACGGCTGAATTGTGCAAAAAAAGCCCGGGACATGTATTGCGCCCGGCAATCGTCCGCGCTATCGTGACCCCGCACGGGAGGTCCTATGAGAATCGAACACATCGCCTACAACGTCGCCGACCCTCAGAAGATGGCGGCCTGGTACGCCGAGCACCTCGGCTTCACGATCGAGCGGGCCGGTGGCGATCCGCCTTACGCGCACTTCCTCGCCGATGAGACCGGCGGCGTGATGATCGAGATCTACCACAACACCGCGTGCGCGGTCCCCGACTATCCGAACCAGGATCCGCTCATGCTGCACCTCGCGCTCGTCTCGCACGATGTGCGGGCCGATGTCGATCGGCTTACCGCTGCCGGCGCCACCATCGCGGATCCCGTCAGGACGACCCCCGCCGGCGACACGCTCTGCATGCTCCGCGATCCGTGGGGATTCGCGGTGCAGCTCTGCCAGCGCGCCGAGCCGATGGTTCGGTAGAGCACGATAACGATGACTACTGCACGCGTTCGGCCCTACGAGGGTAACCCTGCATACTGGCAGTACCGCGGGGAACCGATCCTTCTCCTCGGCGGATCGGACGACGATAACCTCTTTCAGCTGCCCGAGATGGCGTCCGCTGCCGCCACGAGAGAGCGTCGCGGCGACGGCCTCGCCTTCGACCCGGCGTCGATGAACCTCGAGTGGCAGCTCGATACGCTCGTTGCTGCCGGCGGCAACTTCGTCCGCTGCACCATGTCGTGCCGCGATATCGGGGACGTGTGGCCGTACGCACGGGACGATTCGACCGGGCTCTACGATCTGGATCGTTCCGACGATGAGTTCTGGCGCCGCCTCGACCGCTTCCTCGCGATGACGAGCGAACGCGGGATCATCGCCCAGGTCGAGATCTGGGCGACCTACGACTTCTACCAGCGGCAGGTTCGCCCCGGCTTCTTCCCCTGGCACGCCAATCCGTACAACCCGAAGAACACGTCGACCTGGACCGTGGAGCAAAGCGGTCTGCCGGAGCACTTCCCCTCCGACGGATGCGGCGCGATCAACCCCTTCTTCGAGACGGTCCCCGCGCTCGGGAACAACGAGCTCGTCCTCGGCTACCAGAAGCGGTACGTCGATCGGCTCCTCCAGATCGCCTTCGGGTACGACAACGTGCTCTACTGCGTGGACAACGAGACGAACGCAGATCCGGCCTGGGCGCTCTTCTGGGCCGATTTCGTTCGGCAGCGTGCCCGCGGGGCCGGCGTGGAGATCGAGCTCACCGAGATGTGGGACACCTTTGACCCCACCGATGGCGCGGTCGTTGGCGTCCGTCGCCAGCCGCTCGACACGAACCCGTACGTCGTGCGGTCGACACCGCTCAATTGCCTCGAGCGGCCCGACCTTTACTCGTACTCGGATATCTCGAACACGAACGCCCAGCGAGGCGAGACGCACTACGCGGCCGTGCGTTGGTTCCGCGAGCGTGTCGCGACCTCCGGCAGGGTCTGGCCGGTGCACTGCGACAAGATGTACGGTGGCGACTCCGGCTTCGACTTCGCCGGCACGCGGACCGACGGGATCGAGCGGTTCTGGCGGAACATTTTCGCCGGCCTCGCCGGATGCCGTTTCCACCGTCCGCCGGCCGGTATCGGCCTGGACGACGACGCACAGGCGCACATCAGAGCGATGCGCATGCTCACCGACGAGCTCGGGGTGTTCGCCTGCAGGCCGCGCCCCGACCTGCTCTCCGAGCGCGAGGAGAACACCGCTTTCTGCCTCGCCGACGCCGGCCGAGCGTACGCGATCGCGTTCCTGAACCCGGGCTCGTGCGTCCTGGATACGTCCGGGCTCGCGGACACGCCGATCAGGGTGCGATGGCTCGACGTCGAGGCCGGTGCGTGGCTCGACCCGATCGTGCGCGACGCGGCCCCCGCAATCCGGCTCGCCCCGCCGGGGCAGGGGATGCACGCCGCGATCGTGGACCGCGCGCCGTGACCGACGACCGGGGCCCGCGCGCACGGGGCGGTCCGGTGCGCCTCCCGGCCCGACTCCGCGACCCCATCCGCGCCGACGTGCCCGTCGGCGTCCGCGTGTCGTTCGGGTGGAGCAGCTTCGTGCTGGACAGCCGCCCGGTCGCCCTCGTCGTCGATGAGCCGGTCGACGGCGCCGCCGCGCTACGCGTCGCCAACGCGCTCGATCTGCGCGATCGCGCGGTCGTCGAAGTTGCCTCGGCCGCGGGCGGTGAGCAATATGGGACGATCGATCTGAGCTTCGCGGTTGCCACCCAGGTCGGCGAGCTCGAGCTGCCGTCGGCGGCGCTGGACGACGTTCGTCGGGACGGGCTGCGGCTCCGCCGGATCGAGGGCGAGGCGCCCGTTCATATCCTCGCGCCCGGGGGTGCCGCGGATCCCTTCGTTCCGCACCTGCTCGTGCCGCACGCGGCTCCCGCGGAAGAGCGACTGCGTGCCGCTCTCCGCGACCCGGACGAAACGCTCACGCAGTTCGGCTGGATGGCCGGCTGCGTGATGGACGCGTTGCTCGACCTGGGGCTCCCGGAGGTGCTGGAGACGCAGCTCGACCGTTACTTCGACGACAGCGGGCCCGTTTGGGAGGACTTCAGCAGCCGACCCCGTGACGGCGAGGTGACCGGCACGGAGACGACGAGCATGTACGCCACCCTTGCGTTGCGTCGACCGGATCATGCTGCGGTCGACCGTGTGCTCGACTTCTTTGCCCGGCGCACGGACGAGTACGGCGTGATCGGCGACGGCGCGGTCGTGGCGGAGCACAACTACACGGTAGCCTATCCGCTCGCCGCCATAGGGCGTGCGCGCGGCCGGGACGACCTGCTCGAGGTGGCGGCACGTCAGCTTCGCGCGCGACGCGATGCGCTCTGGCACGACGGCGCGCTCTGGCTGCGTCGATTCCCGGATGGCCGGCGAACCTACCGGGCCTGGTCGCGGGGCGTTGCTTGGTACCTGCTGGGGGCGGCGAGAACGCTGCGCCTGCTCGGGGCCGACGCGGCGTTCGACGATCTTCGTGACGATCTCGTGGACCGCTGCCGCTGGGCGCTCGCGCTCCAGCGCCCGGACGGTCTCTGGGGCTCGTATCTGGAGGATAGGTCGACCGTCGTCGAGACCTCCGGCTCGGCAGGTATCGCGACCGGCGACGGTCTCGTGGCCGGCATGTCGGTGTCCAACAAGGCGGAGGCGGGCGAGGACATGCAGCGCAGCGACCACCGCGTGATCGGGGCGTGCGCCACCGGACTTGCGGGCCAGCTTCTCGCCGCGCTCCGATGATCAGCTACGGGCCGTGCGTCACGACTCACGCCCCGGCGCCGCCTCGAGCGGCTGGAGGTACACCATGAGCACAACCGAACGCCCTCAATCCGCCGGCGCGTTCCCGCCCGCGTCATCCCCCGAGTCCGTCGGCGTCCCCTCGCGCGCCGTGCTGCGCTTCCTCGATCGGCTCGATTCCGAGCGCGTGCCGATGCACGGCTTCCTGCTCGTCCGACGTGGGCGCATAGCGGCTGAGGGCTACTGGGCGCCGTTCGCCGCGGAGAGCCGGCACCGGATGTACTCGGTGAGCAAGAGCTTCGTCTCGCTCGCCGTGGGTCTCATGATCGACGAGGGACGCTTTTCGCTCGACGATCGTGTCGCCGAGCTGCTGCCGGACAAGGTACCCGACGGCGCCCATCCGTGGGCGGCGCACCGCTGGGCGCGGGCGGCGACGGTGCGACACCTGCTCACCATGGCGACGCAGAACTCGAAGACGTCGTACACGCCCGCGGATCCGGACTGGGCGCGGACCTTCTTCGCCGTCGAGCCGTCGCATCCGCCGGGGACGGTCTTCAACTACGACACCGCCGCGACGGTCGTGCTCACGACGATCGTCGAGCGTCTGGCCGGATCGACGTTCCTCGATTACCTCCGCGCGCGGCTGCTCGATGCCATCGGCTTTTCGCCCGATGCCTGGTGCGTCGAGACGCCGGAGGGCACGTCGTGGGGCGGGTCGGGGGTAATCTGCACGCTGCGTGACATGGCCAAGGTCGCGTACGTCTGCATGCACGGTGGTCGCTGGGGGGACCGGCAGTTGCTGCCCGAGTGGTACGTGCGCGAGGCGACCGCGCGACAGATCGACAACACGATCATCCACGGGAAGCACGGCTACGGCTACCAGATCTGGCGGCTCGCGGAGAACGGTTTTGGCTTCGTGGGTATGGGGAGCCAGCTCGCCTACTGCTTTCCCGAACGGGACTTCGTGTTCTCCTGTACCGCGGACACGCAGGGGATCGGACCCACCGGCGCCGGCGTCGTCGACGCGATGTGGGACGAGATCTACGCCGGCCTGTCCGACGAGCCGATTCCAGAGGACCCGGATGCAGCGGCCGAGCTCGCGTCGAGAATCGGCGACCTACGGCTGCTCCCGCGCGCCGGGGCCGCGCGCTCGTCGGTAGCCTCGGTGGTTGGCGGGCGCTGGTACGAGCTCGAGCCGAATCGCATGGGCATCGAACGGCTGCGGGTGACCTTCACCGGCGACGAGGGCACGCTCGAGCTCGTGAAGCGCGACGGCGCGCGAACGCTGCGCTTCGGTGTGGGCCACCTGGTCTCCGGCACCTTCCCGGAGACCCACTACTCCGGGCGCCGGATCGGGACGCCTGCGGGCAGGGAGTACCGCTGCCTCGCTTCCGCGGCGTGGGTCGAGGAGCACAAGCTCGACCTGCTCGTTTACGTCACCGACGACTATCTCGGGACGCTGCGCGCGAGCCTCGCTTTCACCGGAGACGAGATAGGGGTGCGCATGACGAAGGTCGCCGAGTGGTTTCTCGACGAGTACGAAGGGTTCGCCGGGGGGCGCGCCGGGGACAGGTAAGCGCGGCCGGGGCGGGCGATGCAGGTCGATTCGCTTCCTGCCTCGCGGGCGCTCGAACGGGCGCCGGTGCTCAGCTTCGTTCGCCCGCGCGTCTGCTCGTCGCCGCGGTAGCCGCTGCGTCCGGAACGCGTACGGTCACGTACCCTCCCTCGCGATACCCGACCGACACCGTGCCGTCGAGCTGCTCGGCGAGCGCGGTGATCAGCCGCATGCCCAAGCCGGTGCTCTGTTCCGGAACGAAGCCGTCGGGGAAGCCGGGTCCCGCGTCGCGTACCGACAGCTCGATCGAACCGCCGCAGCGCGAGAGCGAGACGACGACTTCGTCGGGAGCATTTGCGTTGTGCGCGTGCTTCACGGCGTTGGCGAGTAACTCGTTCGTGATGAGCGATAGCGGTATCGCGCGCTCCATGGGGAGCGCGATCTCCTCGCTCTGCACCGTGACCCGCGGAGCGTTGGGGGCCTGGGCCACGGCGGCCGTCAGTCCCTGCAGAAGCTCGCGGATTCGGATCGTAGACAGGTCCGGCGACTGGTAGAGCAACTCGTGCACGAAGGACATCGCCCTGATGCGCGCTTCGAGGCGTTCGCAGAACTCGTCGAGATCCACGGTTGAGCTCTGCTGGAGGTGGACGATGCTCATGATGAGCTGCATGTTGTTCTTTACGCGGTGATGGACCTCCTGGAGGAGGACTTCCTTCTCGCGCAGCGAGGAGGCGAGCCGTAACCGCTCCTCCTGCTGCTCGCGCGCTCGTTCCTGGAGCCGTGCGGCCATCTCGTCGATCGCCTGCGCCACCGTGCCTATCTCCGAGCGGGTCTCGTTGATCCCGCTGCGGCTTTCGAGATCGCCCCAGCTGATCTGGCGTGCCGTCGTGGCGAGCCGGTCCATCCGATGGCCGAAGACCGCGCCGCCGAGCAGCAGGGCGGTCACCACGGCGGCGACGATCACCGCGCCCATGAGCGCGGTATTGCGCACAAGAATATGCTTCGCCACGCCGGTGCTCTGTGCCTCCGGCACCCCGAGCACGATGTAGAGATACGGTTGATCCGCGTCTTCGGCGAAGACGCGCTGGTAGGCGTAGAACCGGCTGATCCCGTCGGAGCCGGCGAGGTGGACGGTCCCGCGATCGGGGCCGGTCGACATTTGCTCCCAGACCGCCTGCTTGATGGGTTCGCCGACCGGGTTCGTTTCCTTCACGGGTCGGAAGAACAGACGGATTCCACGGTAGTCGGTTATGCCGAGGATCGTCTCGTCGGGGAGCCCGAGCTGCGCGAACAGCTCCGCGTACCGGTGGAGCGGATATACCGTGCCGATCACCCCGACGATCGTACCGTCTCGATTCCGGATAGGACGCGCGAAGGGCAGCGACGGCTCGTCGTCTACGAGCGCGGTGACGTACTCGCCGACGACGAAGCCACCGGTTCGTAGCGCCTCGACGACGTGCCGACGGTGGGCGAGGTTCGTCCCGGCTGCGAGATTCGGCGACGCGATGACGGTGGCGTTCGTGTCGGTCACCGCGATGTTGAGATACTCGGACGATTCGTCGAGTACGTCGGCGAGGATGCCCGCCGCGGCCTCGGCGTCTCGCTCCCGAAACGGCTCGAGCCTGGCGAGCGTCGTCAGCATCTGCCGAATCGAGCCGACCTGCTCGTTGTGGACCTGCACGATCGACTCGACGTAGCGGTGCGCTTCCTCGACGACCGACTCTTCGATGTGCCGGGCGTGCTGGATGCCCGTGCCCACGATGATCGCGAGCGCCGGGACGATCGAGACGAGCGAGACGAGGAGCAGCCCTCCGCGCACCGATACGCTTCTCATTGGATAAAATAGACCTCTTGTCTCTTTTACCACACGAGGAGGGTATACGCAAGCAGAATATCGGGCGCGGGGGCCGGATCGTGTACGCGGGGCGCGGCCGGGGCGCCCGCCGCACCGTGCTACCGCCCCCCTCCCAGATCGATGAACGCGAAGAGGATGTTCGACATCGCCGCGCGCTCGGCGACCGAGGGGGCGTGCGTGTGCTGACCGTCCATGCCTATGAACGTGACGCGGAATCGGCTCGAGCTGAGCATGGAGCTCAGCCGCTCGATCAGCGCGCCGTCGGCGCTCGTCGTGAGCGACTCCAGCAGCCTCGCGCCGTCGGTCTCGCGCTCGGGCTCGCCGGTCACCACCACCGGGTCGATCGGGTCGATCGGGTCCCCGCCCTCGACGGTGATGAAGGCCGTTTGCAGGTAGAACGGCTCCGACGTCGTCGCGTACTGCGCGGTCAGCTTCAGTCGCGGTCGGCGGCCCTCGGGTTCGAGGATGGACAGGTACGCCAACGTCTCGTCGTAGTCGAGCCGTGAGTCGTAGAGTACGGGCGTGCCGGAGCTCGTGTCGACTCCGATGCCCGGCGCCGCCGCCGACAGCCGGGCCGCCGCGCGGGGATCGTTCTGCATGCCCAGCGTGCGTACCCGGGTGAACCCGCCCCTGCCGGCGAGCGCAGCGGCACGGGTATCCGCGCGCGCGCCCTCGTCGGGCAAGGAGGCACGCTCGGCCGCGCGCACCGCCTGCTCCGCCCGTTCGGCCGCGATCGCCGCCGAGCGCAGTCGCTCGAGCTCGCCCTCGAGGTCGTCGAGCTCGTCGCGCAGGTCGAGCCGGTCCTCGCGGAGCGACCCGAGTTGTGCGAGGGCGACGTCGAGGTCGCTGCGGATCTCGGCCGCCTCCGACTCGAGCTCTTCGATCCGTTCGTCCCGGTCGTCGATCTCGTCGCGGGCCTGCCCGAGCCGTGTATCGAGCGTCTCGATGCGTTCGAGCGCGGCCTCGTGCTCGTCGAGCGGTACGGTCCGGCACGAGATGAGCGTGATCGCCGTCAGGATCGAGGCCACGAGAAGCGTTGCGGCGGACCGCCGGAAGCTCGGCATACGGTGATTCTCCGCCACCGCACGGATTTGATCAAGCCCACGCCTTGTGGTACTCTTCGGCCAAGTATACGTGAGGTTGGCATGGGAAGGGGAACAACCGCCACGAACAAGCGTGGTACGCCTACATCTACAAAAAACTCTACTAAGTCTACAAAGTCGAAGGGCGTCGCGAAGAGCGGGAAGAAGTCCGGGAACGGGTACGATCCGGCCGTCTACGACGAGAGCAAGATCAAGACGCTCTCCTCGCTCGAGCACATCCGGCTGCGTACCGGCATGTACATTGGGCGTCTCGGCGACGGCTCGAACCTCGACGACGGGATCTACGTCCTGCTGAAAGAGGTCATCGACAACGCGGTCGACGAGTACATCATGGGCGCCGGCTCGACGATCCGCGTGGACATCAAGGACCACCGCGTCAAGGTGCGCGACTACGGTCGCGGCATTCCGCTGGGCAAGGTCGTCGAGTGCGTGAGCGTGATCAACACCGGCGCCAAGTACAACGACGACGTCTTCCAGTTCTCCGTTGGCCTGAACGGCGTGGGCACGAAGGCGGTCAACGCGCTGTCGAGCGAGTTCCGGGTCGTCGCGATGCGCGACGGCACGTACGCCGAGGCGCTCTTCCGTCAGGGGCAGCTCGTCCGCGAGAAGAAGGGCAAGACGAGCGAGAAGAACGGGACCTACGTCGAGTTCGAGCCCGACCCCGAGATCTTCGGCGACTACGAGTTCAACTTCGAGTTCGTCGAACAACGGCTGTGGAACTACGCCTACCTCAACAGCGGGCTCACCCTGTACCTGGGCAAGCAGAAGTTCGAGAGCCGAAACGGCCTGCTCGACTTGCTGAAGGACGAGGTGGGCGAGGAGACCGCGTACGACATCGGCTACTACAAGGGCGATCATCTCGAGTTTGCCTTCACGCATACGCAGAACTACGGCGAAACCTACTTCAGCTTCGTCAACGGCCAGTACACCTCCGACGGCGGGACGCACCAGAGCGCGTTCCGGGAAGGGCTCCTGAAGGGCGTGAACGAGTTCTACAAGAAGAACTTCTCCGGCGTCGACGTCCGCGAGGGCGTCGCCGGTGCGATCGCGATCCGCATCAAGAGCCCGGTATTCGAGAGCCAGACGAAGAACAAGCTGGGCAACACCGAGATCCGCAGCTGGATCGTCAACGAGACGAAGAGCGCGGTCGTCGACTTCCTCCACAAGAACGGCACGGCGAACAAGGCGCTGCTCGACAAGATCGTCAACAACGAACGGCTGCGCAAGGAGCTCAGCGCGGTCAAGAAGGAGGCGCGCGAGGCGGCGAAGAAGATCGCGCTCAAGATCCCCAACCTGAAGGACTGCAAGTACCATCTTCAGGACGGAGACAAGGGACGCGAGTCGACGATCTTCATCACCGAGGGCCAGAGCGCGTCGGGGTCGATGGTCAGCTCGCGCGACGTCTACCTCCAGGCGATCTTCAGCCTTCGTGGCAAGCCGCAGAACGTCTTCGCGCGCAAGCGCGCGGACCTCTACAAGAACGAAGAGCTCTTCAACATGACGATGGCGCTCGGGATCGAGAACGACGTGGACGACCTGCGCTACGATCGGATCGTGATCGCCACCGACGCCGATCACGACGGCTTCCACATCCGCAACCTCCTGCTCACCTTTTTTTTGAACTACTTCGAAGATCTCGTCGCCTCCGGGCGCGTCTACATCCTCGAAACGCCCATCTTCCGCGTGCGCAACAAGAAGGAAACGCGCTACTGCTACAGCCAGAAGGAGCGCGACCAGGCGAGCGCGGAGCTTTCGAGCCCGGAGGTAACGCGGTTCAAAGGCCTCGGTGAGATCTCGCCGAGCGAGTTCGGCCAGTTCATCGGCCCGGACATCCGCCTCGTTCCGGTCAACCTGAAGAACATCAAGAGCATTCAGGAGACCCTCGAGTTCTACATGGGCCGCAATACCCCGGAGCGACGCGAGTTCATCATGGAGAACCTGATCTGATGGCCTACGTCAACACGCTCTTCAACCGGAACTTCCTCGAATACGCGAGCTACGTCATCAAGGACCGCGCGATTCCGCACCTCGACGACGGCATGAAGCCGGTCCAGCGACGCATCATGCACAGCCTGCTCGAGATCGACGACGGCAAGTTCCACAAGGTCGCGAACGTCGTGGGGCACTGCATGCAGTACCACCCGCACGGCGACGCGAGCATAGGCAGCGCGCTCGTCGTGCTCGCGAACAAGGACCTGTTCATCGACAAGCAGGGCAACTTCGGCAACGTGCTCACCGGCGACGAGGCGAGCGCGGCGCGCTACATCGAGTGCCGCGCGACTCCGCTCGCGAAGCGGATGCTCTACAAGCCGGAGATCACCGAGTACGAGCCGTCGTACGACGGGCGTCGCAAGGAGCCGGTAGTCTTCCCGGCGAAGTTTCCGGTCGTGCTCGTCATGGGTGCGGAGGGAATCGCCGTGGGTATGTCCACGAAGATCCTCCCGCACAACTTCATCGAGGTATGCGAGGCGGTCCAGAACGCGCTCAGGGGCGAGCCGTTCGAGATCTACCCGGATTTCCCGGGCGGCGGCTACGTGGACGTCTCGAACTACGAGGACGGGCAGGGCAAGGTGCTCGTCCGCGCGAAGCTCGACACGAGAGACGAGAAGCGCATCGTCGTCCGCGAGCTCCCCTTCGGATCGACGACCGAAAGCCTCATCGCGAGCGTGGAGGCGGCGGCGCGAAAGAACAAAGTCAAGATTGCCAGCATCAGCGACTTCACCGGCGAGAACGTCGAGATCGAGATCAAGCTCGCCCGCGGCGTCTACACGCAGGAGGTCGTCGACTCGCTCTACGCGTTCACCGAGTGCGAGAACTCGATCAGCGTGAACCTCCTCGTCATCAAGGACGGCAAGCCCACGCCCATGACGATCACCGAGGTGATCCAGTACCACGCGAAGCGCCTCGTCGCGATCCTCACCTCCGAGCTCGACCTCGAGCACGGCCAGCTCCTCGATCGGCTGCACGCCCGCACGCTCGAACGGATCTTCGTCGAGGAGCGGCTGTACAAGCGGATCGAAGAGGAGAAGACCGCGCAGGCGGTGGAGAACACCGTGATCGAGGGGTTCGAGCCGTACAAGAACGAGATCCGCCGCAAAGTCATGCCGGAGGACGTGGAGCGATTGCTCAAGATTCCCATTCGGCGCATCTCGCGGTACGACATCGAGAAGGCGAGGAAGGAGATCGAGGAGATCAAGGCGCGGATCAAGGAGATCAAGCACCACCTCGCGAACATCACCGAGTACGCGATCGACTATCTGGGAGAGGTCGTCTCCGACTACCGGTCTCAGTACGAACGCCGGACGGAGATCGGCAGCTTCGACAAGGTCGATGTGCGCGAGGCGGCCACGCGCAGCCTCAGCCTCCGCTACGACGGGCGCACCGGCTACCTGGGCACGGCGGTTACCTCGGGCAAGGAGCTCTTCAAGGTCTCGCCCTACGACCGGATTCTCGTCGTCCGCGCGAGCGGCGCGTACTCGGTGATCAACGTCCCGGAGAAGCTCTTCGTCGACAAGGGTATGCTCTCCTGCGGCCACGCGGACAAGGATGTCCTCGCGAATACCGTCTTCAACGTCGTCTACCGCGACAGCGATACGAAGCACCCGTACCTCAAGCGGACGAAGATCGAGCAGTACATCCTCGACAAGGGCTACCGAATCGTACCCGACAAGACGGCGGTGCTCGCGCTCACCACGCGCGAAGGGGTCGTCGCGAACGTGAAGTACCGCAAGAAGAAGAACATCCGGGTCCTCGAAGAGGATTTCGACATCGAGGACTATCTCGTCAAGAGCGTGAAGGCGAAGGGCGTCCGCCTCTCCACGCGCGAGGCGACGAGCGCCCGCTTCGTCGCGCGGCGCAGCTGAGCGAAGCCGTCGTGGGCGGTACGATCGATTACCAGGAGCTCTTCGAGCACGCCCCGGACGCCGTTCTTGTCGTCTCTCCGAACGGCGCCGTCCTCGACGCCAATCGCAGGGCGTGTGCCTTTCTCGGATACGCCCGGAGCGCGCTCGTCGGATCCGACGTCTCGTCGCTGATCGCGCCGGACCCTCGTCGCGCCGACGAGGAGGCGCCGCCGGGAGTACGCGGTCTCGTCGCCGACGAGCCCGCACGGAGGCTCTTCGTGCGTGGCGACGGAGGTCGGGTCGCGGGCGAGATCGCGGGTACGTCGGTGCCGGCGAGGGCCGGCGAGGGTGAGGTCATCGTAGCGGTCGTTCGCGACGTCTCCGAACGCGTGCCCGCCGCGCGAGACCGTGCTGAAGTGACGAAGCGGCTCGAGGCGCTCGGCTCGCTCGCCGGCGGCATCGCGCACGATTTCAACAATATCCTCGCGAGCATTATCGGCTTTGCGGAGCTCGCGCGCGAACAGATGCCCGCGGACAGCGAGGCCGCGCGCGACCTCGATCGCGCGTTGAAGGCGTCCGGCCAGGCGAGTAAGCTCGTCGGGCAGATCCTCGCCTTCGGCAAACGTGGCTCGAACGACCGCCGCCCGGTCGATGTCGAGCAGGCGATCGTCGGCATCGTGCGGCTCGCTCGCGCGACGCTGCCGCCGACCGCCGAGCTGAGGATCGCAAGCGACCACTCGCACACCGTCGTCAGCGGTGACGAGACGCGGCTCCAGCAGGTCGTGCTCAACCTGTGCGCGAACGCCGGGAAGGCGCTCGGCCCGCGCGGCGGGGAGGTTCGGGTCACCGTCGAGACGGTCGAGCTCGATGCGCAGGACTGGGGGCTGTCACCGGGACGGTACGTGGCGCTCTCGGTCGAGGACGACGGGCCCGGCGTGCCCGAGGAAATGCGGGACTGGATCTTCGAGCCGTACGTGTCCACGCGGTCGGCCTCCGGCGGCACCGGACTCGGCCTGTCGGTCGTGAAGAACATCGTCGAGTCCTGCGGAGGTGCGATCAGGCTGATCGACTCCGAGCGGGGCGCGCATTTCCGGGTTCTCCTTCCCGCCACCGCGGGTTCGGTCGCCGACGGCGGAGAACCGGCCGACGCCCCGGGCGAGGGACGCGGTACGGTTCTCCTCCTCGACGACACGCCGGATCTCGTGGAGATCGCGACGCGGCGACTGTCGGCGGCCGGCTACACGGTGATGGCGAGCGACGAGGTGTACGACGCGTTGCAGCTCGTGAACGCCTGGGGCGAGGAGATAGACCTCGTGGTCACCGATTACAGCATGCCGGCGATGACCGGAACCGAGTTTCTCCGCCGTGCCAGGGAGGCCGGTCTCAAGGCACCGGCGCTCGTCGCGACCGGCATGGATCCGGTGATTCCCGACGGTCTGCGGCGTGCGCTCGGCATCGTGGATATCGTCCGAAAGCCGCTTGCCGGTGACGACCTGGTCCGCCTCGTCGATCGTTTCGTCGGGCCGGGAGAAGCGTAGATGGCGCGCGTCGTGATCATCGAGGACGACGAGGGCGTCGTCGACCTGATCTCCACGATTCTCTCGCGCGACGGTCACGAGGTCCTCGTCGCGCACAGCGCCTCCCACGGGATCGATCTCGTGTCGCGCCTCTGCGATGCCTCGTCGGCGCCCGTGCTCGTCGTCACCGACATCTTCATGCCCGGCCTCGACGGGCTCGAGGTCACGTCGCAGATCAAACGCGAGCATCCGGAGGTAGCCGTCATCGCCATCAGCGGCGGCGGCGACGCGGGCGAGCGCGGGTATCTCGTCGCGGCGCGCGAGTTCGGAGCCGACTTCACGCTTCCCAAGCCCTTCCGTCCACGCGAGCTGCGCGCGGCGGTCGACGAGCTGCTTCGGGCGTGACGCAGCACCTCGGCGGCGCCTCAGTCGGTGAGGCGTTTCTCGATCCGCAGCGTCGCGATCCACCCGATAGCCACCACGAACACCACGATGTAGAGCAGGTCGAACCACCAGAGCGGGTTATCGGTGCCGAGCGCGAGCGAACGCGCGAGTCGGACCGGGTGGGTGAGCGGAAGGACCTCCGAGATCGGCCTGACGACCGGCGGCAGGTTCTCCACCGGGAAGACGACGCCGGAGAAGAAGAACATGGGCGAGATCACGCCGGAGAAGAAGAAGTTGAAGTGGTTGATCGTGTCGACGAAGCTCGTGATGAGCAGGCCGAGCGAGGCGAACATCGCCCCGGTGAGAAAGCCGATGAACGGCGTCACGAGCGACCACCCGAGCGGAATCACGCCGAACGCCGATACGATGACGAGCACCGAGAGGGTGAACGTGAACCCCTTGGTCGCGGCCCAGAGGATTTCGCCGACCATGAGGTTCCTGGCGGTCAGCGGTGCGGCGAGCATGCCCTCGTAGACCTTGTCGAACTCCATGCGGATGTAGGTCCCGAAGGTGCACTCGAAGGCGGCGGTGAACATCGCGGCGGTCACGAGGATCCCCGATCCGAGGTACTCGAGGTAGGGGAAGCCCTCCATCGTGTTGATGTAGCGCCCGAGCCCGATGCCGATACCCACGAGGAAGATCAGCGGTTCGAGGAACGGCGGCAGCGCGTTGCTGATGAGGTTGCGCGAGTAGACACGCACGTGGCGAAACCAGACCGATACGATCCTCGCCGCGAGCGAAGGCTCGTGTACCTCGCGACGTACCGGTGGTGCCGGCGCATCGGCGACCGGGGCGAGGGCCTCGCTACTGGTGCTCATTCAGGTGCCTCCCGGTGACGCGGAGGAAGAGATCCTCCAGGTTCGAGTTACGCATGATGTACGCCTGACGCGGTAGAGAACCGGCCGCACGCTCGAGCGCGCCGGCGTCCGCCGCGTAGAAGATCGCCCGGCGCGAGGCGTCTTCGCGGCGGACCGGAGTACCGTCGAGCGCCGCTTCGAAGCGATCGAGATGGTCGAGATCGTTGAGCTCGAGCACGTGCGGCTCGACCTGCGAGTCGAGCAAGTCGTGCGGCGAGCCTTCGACAACCTTCTCGCCCTTGTCCATGATCATGAGGATATCCGCGATCTGGTACGCCTCCTCCATATAGTGCGTCGAGAGCAGGATGGTCACGCCATCCTGCATGAGGTCGCGCAGCTTGTCCCAGATGAGCTGACGCACCTGCGGGTCGAGTCCGGTCGTGGGCTCGTCCATGATCAGCAGAGTCGGCGAGTTCAAGAGCGCGCGCGCGATGATCAGCCGGCGCTTCATCCCGCCGGAGAGCTCCCGCACCCGGCTCTTTTTCTTCTCGCCGAGCTCCATGAAGTCGAGCAGGTAGTCGATCCGCTTCTCGGCGTCTGCCCTGCTCATGTTGTAGAATCGGCTGAAGATCCGAAGATTCTGGTAGACGTTGAGCTCCACGTCGAGGTTGTCTTCCTGGGGGACCACCCCGCTGAGCGTCTTGATCTTGAGCTCTTCATAGCGGGGGTCGAAGCCGAAGACGCTGATACGCGTGTCGTCTCTTCGGTCGGGCTGCGCCTTCCCGTAGAGGACCTTCATCGCGGTCGTCTTTCCCGCGCCGTTCGGGCCGAGGAACGCGTGGCACTTCCGCGCCGTCACGTCGAAGCTCAGGTCCTTGACCGCTCGCACGTCTCCGTAGGTCTTGGAGAGGTGATCCACATGTATAACCGATTCCGGCATAGCGAGAAGGTACCGAGCCGGGGGCTCGTTCGACCACCGTTCCTGGCATTCGGGGGTGCCCCGCGGTACAATCAGGGCTCATGAAACGCACCCTCGCGCTGATACTCGTCCTCGCTCTCGCCTCCGGGCTTCTCGCCGAGGAGCCGCCGCGCACCGAGGAGCTCCTGCGGGGCTACGGCACGCTCGACCCTTCGGACGAACGTGGACCCGACGGCCGGACGCAGGATCGGTACTCGTTGACCGCTCCTCGCGACGGGACGATCTCCGTGACGGTCGTTTCTCCCGATCTCGCGCCCGGGCTCGCCGTCAGCGTGGGCGCCCGTGCCGAGCGCGAGTCCGCCGGTGAGAACGCAGCGCACCTGTTCGTCGACGCGGGCTCCGGTGAGTCGGTGTCGGTCACCGTCTACGACCCCATTGGGGCCGGGTTTGCCGACTACATCGTCGTCGCCCGCTACGTCGCCGCCGGCGGTGACCCGCGGCTCGTACCCGGGGTGAGCCTCGCCGGCGAGCTGACCTCCGGGGACGAGCGCAACCGTGACGGGTCGTACGTCGACGAGTACGACCTCGCCGTCTCGCGCGGCGAGCGGGTGCGGGTCGACCTGTCGAGCGACGACTTTGATACCTACCTTCGGGTGGAGCTACCGGACGGCCGGATCGTCGAGAACGACGACTCATCCGGTACCGATTCGAGCCTCTCGTTTACCGCCGGCAGCGACGGGACCGCCCGCGTGGAGGTCACGAGCTACTCCTTCGCTGCGACCGGGGCGTACCGGATCGGCGTAACGCTCGTCGATCAGCGCTCGGTCAGAACGGGACAGTCGATCGAGGGCGAGCTGCGTGGCAGCGGCGACGAGTACCTCCTCGTCGGGACGCCCGGCGAGACGGTCACGATCGAGCTCGAATCCTTCGACTTCGACACCTATCTCGAGCTGACCGATCCGTCGGGGACGTACCTCAGCAACGACGACGCAGAGGGCTTTTCGTTGTCGCGGCTCGCCTACGTGATCGGCGAGGCCGGTGAGGCTACGATCACCGCCTCGAGCTTTGGCGACGGGACCGGCGCGTACGTCCTGCGCGTCGAGCGCTACGAATACACCGGACCGCGGATTCCCGACGGCTATCGGCTCACCGAGGGTGAGAGCGTGGCCGGCGAGCTCGGGCCGCATCTGCCCGTCACCGACGGCGCGTATCGCCAGCGGTTCACGATCCGGGCCGATCGACGCGAACGAATCGAGATCGTGCTGCGCTCGGACGACTTCGACAGCTTCCTGACCGTCGTCACCCCCGGTGGCCACGAGATCACCGACGACGACTCCGCCGGCGGGCTCGATTCCCGCGTCGTCCTCACCACCGAGGAACGGGGCGTCTACGAGATCTACGCGTCCGCCCTGGGAGGAGACGCGATCGGCGAGTACACCATCGGCTTCGATCGGAAGGGGGAGACGCGGCTGCTACTCGACACGCGGGGTGAGCTCAGCCGCGACGACCCGACCGACATCCTGGGGCGGTACTACGACACGTACCGGTTCACCGTGAACGCGGGGCGTCTCGTGACGATCGACGTCGTGTCGGACGACTTCGACGGGTACGCGGTCGTACGTACTGCTTCCGGCGAGGTCCTCTACCGCGACGATGACGGCGGAAACGGATCGAACCCGCAGATCAGCTTCTCCGCGGATCAGTCGCAGACGCTCGAGCTGGTCGTGACGAGCTACAGCGAGGGTGCGACAGGTCGATACAGCGTGAGCATCTACGAGTAGTTTTCCTCGTCGGACGCGCAGGTTATACTACGGCAATGCGGGTGAAAGCGCGCGCTCGAACGCTGGCCAGTCGGGCGCTGGCAGAGTCCATGGAAGTCAAGACGATGGTCCACCTCGCTCGGCGCCTCTTCGGCAACTACGACCTTCCTGCGCGCACGGGCTTCCCCGACTCGGTTCCCATCCCCAACCGTACGGCCGCCCGCCAGATCGTCGACGACGTCGCCGAGGCCGGAACCTTCCTGGACTTCGTCTCGCTCTTGATCGAGGTCGAACGACTCGGTATGGAGGGACGGAAGTACCGGTTCCCCCGGCTGCAGACGATCGTGAACGAGGTGCTCGAGATCGGCTACCGCTACGACGAGGCGACGCGAAGCTTCGTCGAGGACAGCGCCGTGCGCACGACGCGGAACTGGGGCGTCTTGAGGACCGGGGAGACGTACATCATGGCGTTCCTCGGCGTCGACGTGGTGGGCAACTCGACGCTGGTGCGCGAGTACGGGCAGCGAGAGATGAGCGAGCACTACCGGACGCTGCGGCGCATGCTGGCAGCGGTCGTGGAGAAGCGAAACGGGCGTCTGTGGGGCTGGGAAGGCGACGGAGGCGTCGCCGCGTTCACCTTCGAGGAGCAGAACCAGCGGGCCGCGCTTTCCGGGATGGAGTTCCTGAACGAGCTCTTTCTCTACAATCTCATCGACTGCCCGCTCGACGACGGGCTGCACGTCCGCGTGACCGTTCACAACGGGCCCTGCGAGTACGGCGACAGCGGCACGGAGCTCAAGGTCGATACGCTCAAGCGCCTGTGGGAGATCGACTCGCGGCACGGCTCGCCGGATACGATGATCGTCACCGACGCCGTGTACCCGAGCCTCGAGCGGCTCGTCGCCGCCCGGCTTCGGCCGCTCGACGTCGCCGATGACCAGGAGTTCTACACCTACGCGGTAAGGTTTGCCGACTAGATGACCATATTCATCGTCACCGACAGCAGGGCCGTCGAGAAGGCCTTCGCCTCCGCCGTCCGCAGTCGGACGTACTCGGTGGAGCTCACGCCTCGCGATGCGCTCAACGAGACGATTCGCCGAGCGAACGAGGTGCCGGACTCGTTTCTTTACGTCGACGTCGAAGGGGTGGATGCGCGCGCCCTCAAGCGTCGGCTGACGCGGCTGCGCGACGAGCGGCCGTACCGGTTCGGCATCGTCGACCGGACGGGCAGTGTGCGCGACATCGCCGAGATCTTCCACTACGCCGCCGCGGACTACGTGGGCAAGGCCTTGCTGGCCGAGGGCCTGAGCACCGCCCGCCTGCGTCGGGTGGTCGAGTACGATCCCACAACCGCCACCAGGCGGGCGGGCAACCACGTACCCGAGCACGAGCACCACCGCCTCGTTCCGTCGGGCTCCGACTGGTCGCGCGTACGCGACGGCGAGGAGTATACATTCATCATGCTCTACGCCGGCATCGACGGTGCCGAGGAGCTTCGGCGCACGTCGAGCGAAACCTTGCTCTCGTCGCTTCGAGGGAGCTTCACCGGGCTGCTCGAGCGCACCTTCGGCGACTACCAGGCGCGGGTATGGATGTGGAAGGAAGAGGAAGGGCTGCTGTTGATGCCCTTCGACGGTCAGGAGCTCGACGTCGTGATCCAGGCGCTGCGGCTCATGCTCAACCGTGTGCTGATCAACGCCGAGGAGTTCGACCAGTACGGCGAAG
The DNA here is from genome assembly GCA_964458555.1 of uncultured Spirochaetaceae bacterium. GTDB lineage: Bacteria > Spirochaetota > Spirochaetia > DSM-27196 > SLST01 > SLST01. The sequence goes on from CAYWJH010000022.1 coordinate 25,395, forward strand.
TCAGCTGGCGTCTGGCGCTGCACCTCGGCAATACGACCTATCGGTCCACCGGACGAACAGGTGACATCGTCTCCGAATCGGTGAACTTCGTCTTCCATCTCGGCGGCCGATCCGTCGATCCCGGTGGCTTCGCCGTCACGGCCCCGTGCCTCGACCTCATCCCGGAGGGCATTCGCCCGCTTTTCGATCACCGCGGCGCCTTCGAGTCGATCCACGTCTACGCCCTGCGCGACCTGCTCTGACGCAGGGTGCCGCTGCGCCTCGAGGCGGGCCTTGGCGATCGACAGAACCATCGGTAGCTTAGGGCTTCACGATGAGTATTGAACACGAGATTCTGCGCCGGCGCACGTTCGGCATCATCAGTCACCCGGATGCCGGGAAGACCACGCTCACCGAGAAGCTCCTGCTCTTTGGCGGGAGAATTCGCAGCGCCGGTGCGGTCAAGTCGAACAAGATACGCAAGTCGGCGACCTCCGACTTCATGGAAATCGAGAAGCAGCGCGGCATCTCGGTCGCGACCTCCGTCATGAGCTTCGAGTATCGGGGTCAGCTGATCAACATTCTCGATACGCCGGGGCATAAGGACTTCGCCGAAGACACGTACCGGACGCTGACCGCGGTGGACAGCGTCATCCTCGTCGTCGATTCGGTGAAGGGTGTCGAAGAGCAGACCGAGAAGCTCATGAGCGTCTGCCGCATGCGCAACACGCCGGTCATCATATTCATCAACAAGCTCGACCGCGAGGGTCGCCCGCCCTTCGAGCTCATGGATGAGCTCGAGGAGAAGCTCCAGATAGGCGTTCGTCCTCTGACGTGGCCTATCGGGATGGGGCAGGCCTTCCGCGGCGTGTACAACCTGCACGAGCGAGACGTCTACCTGTTCCAACCGGGGAAGACCGTCGTCGAGGAGGAGCGCGTTCACATCGACCGACTCGACGACCCGCTCCTCGACCGCGAGCTCGGCAGCGCCGCAGAGCAGCTCCGCGAGGACGTGGAGCTCGTCGATGGCGTGTACGATCCGCTCGAGCTCGACGAGTATCGCGCCGGCAACGTCGCACCGGTGTTCTTCGGCAGCGCGCTCAACAACTTCGGCGTTCGGGAGCTGCTCGAGACCTTCGCGCGCATCGCTCCGCCTCCGGCGCCGCGCGAGTCGGACACGCGTCTCGTCGATCCGTTGGAGGAGAAATTCTCCGGATTCGTGTTCAAGATCCACGCGAACCTCGATCCGCGCCACCGCGACCGCATCGCGTTCCTGCGCGTCTGCTCGGGGACCTTCCGCAAGGATACGCCGTTCCGCCACGTACGTAACGGCAAAGACATCCGGTTCTCTCGTCCGTACAGCTTCATGGCCGAGCGAAAGAATGTGATCGACGAGGCATTTCCCGGCGACGTCGTCGGGCTCTACGACCGCGGAGACCTGAAGATTGGCGATACGCTGACCGAGGGCGAGGACTTTGTCTTCCGGGGGGTCCCCAGCTTCGCGCCGGAGATCTTCAAGGAGCTCGTATCCACCGATCCCATGCGGTCGAAGCAGCTCGAGAAGGGGATCACACAACTCTCCGAGGAGGGGGTTGCGCAGCTGTTTATCCAGGATCGCGGCCGGCGCAAGATCATCGGTGCGGTGGGAGAGCTGCAGTTCGAGGTCATCCAGTATCGACTGACGAACGAGTACGGCGCGGCGTGCCGGCTGCAGCCGCTCGACTACTCCCGGGCGTGCTGGATCACGTCACAGGACTCCGCGGCGCTCGCTGCGTTTACGAAGTACCGCGAGCACCAGCTCGCCTACGACCGCGACGGCAACCCCGTGTATCTCGCCGAGAGCAAGTGGATGCTGCAGTCGATGATCCGCGACAACCCGAAGATCGAGTTTCACTTCACCTCCGAGTTCAAGACCGCTCAACCCGGGTCCGGAGCCGTCGCGTAGCGGTGCCTCGGGTCCCGAGAAGTCACTCCTCGATCGGGCCCGGCTCGGTGTCCTCGCGCTCGCGTCGGCGTCCCGGCTTGTCTTCGATCCGTACGGACGTCGCCTGCAGGCCCTCGTCGCCCACTTCGGTCTGGTACCACACCGCGGTTCCCTCGGTGACGCGATCGAACTCGCCGCCGAGGACCGCGTTGCGGTGGAAGTAGATGTCCTGTTCGCTCGGATCCATGATGAACCCGTACCCTTCCTCCGGGAAGACGCGCGTCACGATGCCGACGAAGTCGGACTCCGCGTTCTGCTTGACGTCGCCGCGTTGCTTCTCGTGCAGCTCCTTGATCTGCCGTTCGGCCGCGTCGAACGCGTCCTTGATCACGGTCGCGAGCTGCTCGTGCATGTCGCCCTTGCCCGCCTCCTTGCGCACCACGACCTCGTTTCCGCGAGGAATGGTGATGTCGAGGCGGACGCGCCACTGACGTCCCGAATGGAGGTGTTCCTGCGGCCGCTCGACGATCGCGTGACAGCTCGTGATCCGGTCATGAAACCGTTCGAGCCGAGCCGCCTGGTCGCGAATCAGCTGGTCGATTTCGTCGGTGTGCTCGGCGTTGCGGAACGTGATCTCGATGGGTACTTCCATTAGTGCCTCCACGGGCAAGATAGCCGCGCACGCCGGGTGCCGGTATAGCCCGGCTGGTCTACGCAGAACGCTTTCCTCTCCGCGCGGAATTCGTTACCGTACGCGAATGCAGCGCCTGTACCGATCCGTCCGGCGGCCGGCGGCAGTGGCGATGATGGTCGTCGTCTTCGCCGTCGCTTCGGGGTGCTCGATCCTGCCGTCCCCCAGCGAGCCGGGGCCGCGCACCGTGACCTCGCCGGTGGTCGAGATCCGAGAAGTAGTCGCGCTCTACGAGAACGTCGCCCCGTCGTTCTGGCACGGCTCGAGCGCGCGTCGAAACTATCGACTCTTCCTGAACGTCTGGATCGAGCTCGACCTGAACCGCGACGCGGCGGAGCAGGTGCGCGACGTCCGTCTCCACGATCCGTTCGGCAGCCACTGGCCCATCCCGTTCGACCGGGCGAGGCTCGGCGGGCAGGGCTCCGTCGGCGGATGGCTCCGGCTCTACGACACGTTCATGTCGGACAACGGCTCCATGCTCCCCCTGCGTGGTATGACGCTCCAGGTCGAGCTCGTCGACGGCACCATCGTGTCTCGGCCGGTCGACGTGCCCCCTCCGGCGTCGACGACGCCCGACGAGCGCTTTCTCGTCACCGAGGAGTACCGGGGCGATTTCACCGGCGATCACGTCTTCGCGATCGAGCGAGCGTCGATACGAGGCGCGTCGGTTCGAAGCGGCACACTGCGCGTGGTGTTCGGCCCGGTCGACCCGCGAGCGACGAACGGTCGGCTCGTACTGCTCGACGAGGCGCGCGAGCTCGTCGGCGAGAGCCCCTCGTTCTACAACGAGATCAGCCGCGAGCCACGGGCGTTTTTCAACGACGGGACGCGGTTCCGGTACGACGAGGAGAACGTCGTCGATATCGCGATCGGGCAGGTGGAGTGGGCCGATGGCCGATCGGCTGCGGATGCGGTCGCCGTCTACGTCGTCCTGCGCGACGGCGCGCAGTTCGCCTTCACCGCGCGAAGCGGCGCGTATACCCACCTGTCCCGCTCGGCGCCGTTCGCGCTGACGACGAGCTCTTCCGGTTCGGCAGACCGTCAGTAAGAGTACTTGCGTCGGATCGACCGGACGACGTCGAGCATGTCCAGAAAGTGGGCGACCAGGACGGGATCGAACTTTCCGCCGGATTCCGTTTCGAGATACGCGATCGCACGGTCCTCGGTCCACGGTTCCTTATACGCGCGCTTCGAGATGAGCGCGTCGAAGACGTCTGCGATCGTGACGATCCGCGCGGCGACCGGGATTTCCGCGCCGCGCTTCGGCCTTCCTACGCGCACCTTGCGTCCGAAGATGCTGTCGACATGGCCCGGATAGCCCG
>CAYWJH010000022.1:29410-35394 GCA_964458555.1 uncultured Spirochaetaceae bacterium
CTTCCTACGCGCACCTTGCGTCCGAAGATGCTGTCGACATGGCCCGGATAGCCCGTGCCGTCCCATCGTTCGTGGTGGTTGAGCGCGACCTCACGTGCCATCCGGTCCCACGGCGAATCGTCCCTCCTGAACAGACGAGCGCCGTAGATCGTGTGGAGCTGCATCCGTCGCTGTTCAGGCTCGGTCAGATCGTTGCCCTTGCGAAGGATGGCGTCGCTGATCGCGACCTTGCCCACGTCGTGCAGCATCGCGGCCGTTCTGATGATCTCCCGGTTGGCTCTGACCTCGCCTTGAGGAACACCCTCCGCGGTGGCCCATTTGTCGTACAGCTCCACCGAGTACGCGCCGACGCGTTTGGCGTGTTGACCGGTTTCAAACGGGTCTCGCAGCCCGCTGAGCTCTACCATCCGTAGCACCATGTCCCGCGAGAGGCGCGCCCGTTCGATCGCGTCCGCCGCGGCCTGCGCGAACTGATTCGCGAAGACCGTGTCCTGGTACGAGAACGGCACGGTCTTTCCGCCGTCGTCGATCGCGTTGATCAGCTGCAGTACCCCGACGAGCGCCTCGTCGCGCGTGATAAGCGGTACGATGAGCATGCTGCGCGTCCGGTAGTTCGATTTCGTGTCGAAATCGGGATTGAACGCGTAGCTGACGGTGCTCTGAATGTCGTAGACGTCGTCGATCACCAGCGGCTCTGAGGTCGCGGCGACGTAGCCGGCAAGCGAGGATCGGTCGATGGGCAGGCTGTTTGCCGAATAGACGTAGCGCGAGTCGGGCGTCTGACCGGCGAACAGCGTGTCGTTCTGCACGTAGCTGAAGAAGAGCCGATTCTTGGCCTTGAGGTAGATGGTGCCGGCGTCGGCTCCAACGAGCTGCCGCGCCTTGAGAAGCACCTGTTCGAGCAGCGCGTCCAGGTCGCGGATTCGATTGAGCGACTGGATCGTCTGCAGGACACCCTGGGCGTCGCGTGACGGGGGCGGTGAATCGAGTGGGTCGCCGTCGGACGTACCGAGCGACTCGACGAGCGGGAGGTCGGTGTCCTCCACCGGGCCAAGGTCGAAGATGTGATCAGACTGCGCCACGCTACCAATTGTAGACCGTTGTGCTCAGCTCAACCACCGGAAAAAAACGGGGCGGGAGGTCGGGGCCGCTGCGACGTTGGTGGCGGGCTGGCTCGCGGTGCGAATCTACGCGAGCGCGGGGGCCGAGACGGACCCTACCGCCCCGGCCTGACCCGCTGGGGCGCTATCGTCCCAGCTTGGTCTTCATCAGCCCCGGAATCTCGTCCGGCTTGTCGGCCACCGCGACGCCGGCGTCCTCGAAGGCCTCCACCTTCGCCTGCGGAGTGCCCTTGCCGCCGGAGATGATCGCGCCGGCGTGGCCCATGCGCTTGCCCGGAGGCGCGGTGCGCCCGGAGATGAACGCCACAACCGGCTTGGACATCTTCTTCTTGATGAACTGTGCCGCGCGCTCCTCGTCCTCACCGCCGATCTCGCCGATCACGACCACGCCGGCGGTGCCGGGGTCGGCATCGAAGAGCTCGAGCAGGTCGGTGAAGGTTGTCCCGATGATCGGGTCGCCGCCGATGCCGACGCAGGTCGACTGGCCCAGTTCGTTGACGGTGAGGTTGTAGACGACCTCGTAGGTGAGGGTGCCGCTGCGGCTGATGACGCCTATGTCACCCTGCCTGTGGATCTTGTACGGCATGATGCCGATCTTGCTCTTGCCCGGGGAGATGAGACCCGGGCAGTTCGGCCCGATCAACCGGAGCCCCTTGTCCTTGACGTAGCGGTAATTCTCCATCATCTCGAGCACGGGCATGCCCTCGGTGATCGTGATGATGAGCGGTACACCGGCGTCCGCCGCCTCGCGGATCGCGGCGGTCGCGAACTTCGGCGGGACGAAGATGACGGTCGCGTCGACCGTGTGCTCGGCCATCGCGTCGCCCACGCTGCTGTAGATGGGAATCTCGTCGAGCTTCTGCCCCCCCTTGCCCGGGGTGACGCCGGCGACGATGTTCGTGCCGTCGGCGACCATCTGGCGCGCGTGAAAGGAGCCGTCGCGGCCGGTCGCGCCCTGGACAACGACGTTCGTGTTCTCGTCTATCAAAATGCTCATCCCGTCCCCCTTACGCCTTCTTGGCCGCTTCGACTACGTACTCGACCGCGTCGCCGAGCGCCTGGTACGACTGGAGTCCCGCGCCCTCGAGGATTTCGCGACCCGCTTCGTCGTTCGTCCCGATCAGCCTGATAACCATTGGCAGCTTGATATCGATCTGCTTCAGCGCCTCGAGGATGCCGTTCGCGATGTCGTCGCACCGCGTGATGCCGCCGAAGATGTTGATCAGGATCGCCTTCACCTTCGGGTTGCCGGTGATGATCTTCAGCGCGTCGACGACCTTCTGCGGGTTCGAGCTTCCGCCCACGTCGAGGAAGTTCGCCGGGTCGCCGCCGTAGAGCTTGATGATGTCCATCGTGGCCATCGCGAGGCCGGCGCCGTTGACCATGCAGCCGATGTAGCCGTCCATGCTCACGAACGAGAGGCTCGCGGCCTTCGCGGCGGTCTCGTCGGCGGAGAGCTCCTCCGGGTTGCGCATCTCTTCGACGTCGGCGTGCTTGTAGATCGCGTTGTCGTCGAAGTTCACCTTCGCGTCGAGCGCGACGAGCTTCTCGCCGCCGTCGTCTCCCGGGACGAGCGCGTACGGGTTGATCTCGACGAGCGAGCAGTCCTTCTCCATGAACGCCCGGTAGAGCTTGTGCACGACGTCGGCCGCCTGCTCGACGAGCGCGGGCTTCTCGAAGACCTCGGTGAGCGCCTTCTCGAGGCCTGCCTCGTCGATGCCGTCGGTGGGGTGGATGGGGAAGCGGATGATCTCCTCGGGCCGGTTGACCGCGAGATCTTCGATGTCCACACCGCCCGCCTTGCTCATCATGAGCAGGAGGTTCTTGTCGTTGCGGTTCACGGTGATGGAGACGTAGTACTCCTTGAGGATTTCGCTCGCCGGCGTGATCATCACCTTTTCGACCGGGATGTCCTTGATCGTGAGCCCGAGGATGTCGCGCGCCTTCGCCTCGGCCTCGTCCGGGGTCTTCGCGAGCTTGACGCCGCCGGCCTTGCCGCGACCGCCGACGAGAACCTGCGCCTTGACCACGACCGTTGTCCCCATCGCCTCGGCAGCCGCGCGCGCGGCCTCCGGCGTGACGACGATCGCCTGGTCGTTCACCGGGATTCCGTACTGTTTGAAGATCTCTTTTCCCTGATACTCGTGGACGTTCACGTCGCAGCTCCTCCGTCGTTTACCTGCTCGCCGCGCTCTTCGCGCACCTTTTTGATTTCACGTTTGGTGAAGTTGATCATCTTCGTGACCTTGATGTCGCGCGGGCAGACCCTCGTGCACTCGAAGTGGTTCTCGCACGCCCACACGCCGTCGGGCTGGTCGAGGATGTCGAGCCGTGCCTCCACGCCCTGGTCGCGGCTGTCGAACACGAAGCGCGAGGCCTGTACGATCGCCGCCGGACCGATGAAGTTCGGGTTCTTGTCGATGACCGGGCACGCGGAGTAGCAGGCGCCGCAGAGGATGCACTTCGTCGGATCGTCGAAGGCGGCGCGTTCGGCGATCGTCTGCGGGTACTCCTTCTCCGGCTTCGGCTTCGCTTCGTCGGCGATGAAGAACGGTTTCACCGCGCGGTAGGTGCCGAAGAACTGGTCCTGCCTGACCATCAGGTCCCGCTGGACCTCCATGTGTCGCGCCGGCTCGATCTTGATCGTCGCGCCGTCGGCCTCTGCGACGTCCTGAATCAGCGTCTTGCACGCGAGCGCTTCGGTGCCGTTGATCACCATCGCGTCGGACCCGCACACGCCGTGCGCGCAGCTGCGCCGGAACGCGAGCGAACCGTCCATGTTGCGCTTGATGGTGGTCAACGCGTCGAGCACACGATCGGTCGGCTCCACCTCCACCGAGTAGGTCTTGAAGTGCGGCTTCGTGTCCGCCTCCGGGTTGAATCGCTGTATCTCGAGGTTGATCGTCATCGTCACTCCTTCCCTAGTACTTCCGGGGCTTGGGCTCCCAGATCGACGTGTCGACGTCCTTGTAGTCGATCGACACCTTCGCTCCGTCGAGTCGTGCCAGCGTATGCTTGAGCCAGTTCGGATCGTCGCGATCCGGGTAGTCCTCCCGGCTGTGAGCGCCGCGGCTCTCCTGCCGGTTGAGCGCGCTCGCCGCAGTGACGAGCGAGAGGTCGAGCATGTTCTCGAGCTCGAGGATGCCGAGGATGTCCGAGTTGAACGCCCGGTTGGCATCCTCGGTGCGCACCTCCTGGTAGGTCTCGCGCAGCTTGGTGACCTCGTCGACGGCCTCGGTCATCGGCTTCTCGTTCCGATACACCCCGACTTTCGCCATCATGGTCTCCTGCATCTCGGTGTAGATGGGGCCTACGTGCGGTCCCTTCTTGCCGTCGTGCAGACGCTCGAGCTTCTTGACCGCGCGCTCCTCGACGCCGTCGGGGATCCTCGGCATATCGGCGCTCTTCACGTATTCGGCGACGTGCTGGCCGGCGCGCCTGCCGAAGACCACGAGGTCGACGAGGCTGTTCGTCCCGAGCCGATTCGCGCCGTGGACGCTCACGCACGCCGCCTCACCGGCGGCGTAGAGGCCCTCGTAGGTGACCGCGCCGGTGGTGACCTGGCCGTCAACGTTCGTGGGTATGCCGCCCATCGCGTAGTGCGCGGTGGGCTGGACCGGCATGGGCTTCTCGGCCGGGTCTACCGCGAGGTAGGTCTTGCAGAAGTCGGCGATGTCGGGGATCTTCTCGTAGACGACCTCGCGGCCGAGGTGCGTGGCGTCGAGCATCACGTAGTCGTCGATCTTCTTGTCGCCGCGGATGCCGCGCCCTGCGGCGATCTCGGTCATGATCGCACGGCTGACCATGTCCCGCGGGGCGAGGTCGAGCAGGGTGGGCGCGTAGGTCTCCATGAAGCGCTCGCCCTTGCTGTTGCGCAGGATGCCGCCCTCGCCGCGGACGCCCTCGGTGATGAGGATGCCCATGCCCTTGATGCCGGTGGGGTGGAACTGGAAGAATTCCATATCCATGAGCGGAACGCCGGCTCGAGCGAGGAGCGCAGGACCGTCGCCGGTGTTCGCGTACGCGTTCGACGTGATCTTGAACATCCGGCCGAAACCGCCGGTGGCGAAGAGGACCGCCTTCGCCTGGAAGAGGTGCAGCTCACCGGTGCCGAGCTCGAGCGCGAGCAGCCCCGCGATCCGCGTCCCGTCGAGGATGACGTCGATCGCCTGGAACTCGTCGTAGAAGCTGACGTCGTTCTTGATGCACTGCTGGTAGAGCGTCTGCAGGATCATGTGGCCGGTGCGGTCGGCCGCATAGCAGCTGCGGTGGACCGCCGCTTCGCCGAAATTGCGAGTATGGCCGCCGAACCGCCGCTGGGCGATCTTGCCTTCATCGGTGCGGCTGAAGGGAAGCCCGCGGTTCTCGAGATCGTAGACGGCCCGGACCGCCTCTTCGGCGAGGAACATCGCCGCCTGCTGGTCGACGAGATAGTCGCCGCCCTTCACGGTGTCGAAGGCGTGCCACTCGGCTTTGTCCTCTTCGACGTTTCCGAGCGCCGCGCCGATGCCGCCCTGCGCGGCTCCCGTATGGCTACGGCTCGGGTAGAGCTTGCTCACGACCGCGGTCTTCGCCGCCTTGCTCGCTTCGAGCGCCGCGTACAGCCCGGAACCGCCTGCCCCAACGATTACTGCGTCATACTCATGCTTGATCAAGACTCGCTCCTTTGCTCCGCGATTCTACCATGGCCCGGACCGAACCAACACCTGGGTTCGCCATGAATGCTGATAAAAACTATCGATAATTATCGCATGATCGCTTCGGGATGAATATATGCAGCGCGTGAAATGGGCGGCAACCAGCTCACCGGGTCCCGCGGCGCTGCGCGCCGCCCCCGGTGAGCTGGGTCCCGCGATCGCCGCA
>CAYWJH010000022.1:35494-38001 GCA_964458555.1 uncultured Spirochaetaceae bacterium
GGGTCCCGCGGCGCTGCGCGCCGCCCCCGGTGAGCTGGGTCCCGCGATCGCCGCATCCGGGCCTGCGGGCGTACCTTGAACCCATGAGCGTACGCCAGACAACGATTACCATCCGGGGCACGGGGCGCGGGTGCCATCTCGTCACTCGCGAGGTCGAACGGGCGATCGGCGAGCTCGGGGTTTCCGGGGTGGGGATCGCGCACATCTTCCTCCAGCACACATCGGCCTCGCTCTCGCTGAACGAGAACGCGAGCCCCGACGTGCGGCGCGACATGGAGTCGATCCTCGATCACCTCGTCCCCGAGGACGAACCGTACTACCAGCACACGCTCGAAGGGTCCGACGATATGCCGGCGCACGCGAAGAGCTCGCTCGTGGGAGTGAGCCTCACCGTGCCGATCACCGACGGGAGGCTCGCGCTGGGCACCTGGCAGGGTGTCTACCTCTGCGAGCACCGCGATCGGTCGCACGCGAGGTCGATCGTCGTGACGGTTCTCTCGTGAGGTGACCGCCCGTCGCCCGCTGCCCTACAGGTCGATGTCAAGGCCCGCGCGGTCTTCGTGGTAGGTCTGCGTGTCGTCGGCGCCGTCCGGACCGTAGGCGAGGATCACGCGGGCCGTCTCGCCGGCGGCGAGCGGCTGGTCGTACTCGTCCCCCGAATCGAGCGGGACAGCGAACCGGATCGTCGTCTCGCCCCCCGTCTCCGACCCGGAGATCACGAGTACGTCGCGTGAACCGCCGATCTCCTGGTCGCGGCGGTGGGCAACCATTGTCGTTCCGAACTGGTCGGTCATCACCGCGTCGTCGCCGTCCACGTAGCCGATGAGGATGTTCGCGTCTTTCATCGCCCGGCTCGGTTCGAACCCGACCGCGATCCAGCCGGTCGTCGGTCCGGTCAGCTCGACCTCGAGCTCTGTCCCGGCGATTCGCCAGGCGAGGGTCATGCCGATCGCCTCCGCGGTGGCGAACGGGGTCTCATCGGCGGCCGATGCATCTGCGGGCTCGGCTCTCTCGGTGCCGTCCTCGCCATTGTCATCCTTCGTGTCTGCGGCCGGCTCGGGCGCCTCGCTCACCGCGTCGGCGGGCTCGTCCGCAGCTGCGCTCTCCTCGCTGCCGCCGCACGAGGCGACGACGAAGCCGAGCAGCGCTATCGCCACGAACGAAACGTAGCTCAGGTGTTTCCGGTTCATGCCCGGAATATACGCACCGCGTCTCGCATGGGCGAGCACTACCGCATTGGGGCTTGCCCGCCCGCGGTGCGCTCGTGCGCGCCGGGTCGTCGTGGATCTGGGTCAGGAGGTCGGTGTGACGATCCCGTGGGGTGGTCAGAACGAACCCGCGAGCTCCTCGAAGGAGAACGCTCTGCCGTTGACGCGGACCGAACCGCCCGCGTCCGGGTCGTTGTCGTCCTCCACACCCGACAGCTGGACCTCCACGCGGCGCGCCGGATAGGACTCGGATTCGTCGTGCCGCGCATCGAGCCCGAATTCGATCGACGTTTGATCTCCGGTTCCGGACGCGAGCAGAATCGTGCCGCTCAGGATGTATCCGTAGTAGTGCGATGCGAAGGCGTCGTCGTCGGGGACGCGATACTCGTCGAGCGTGATCTCGTAGGTACCCGCTCCGGTGCGGAAGTCAGCGTCGTCGCTCCACTCGAGGAGGAGTCGGCCGTCCCTGCTCGAGACGCTGCCGGCATCCTGGGAACCGGCGATCGCGAGGTAGAGCGCGCGCGAAGCGACGAGCATCGCGTCAGAGATGACCTCGCCGGCCTGCTCGGCGTCGATCTCCGGCATCGCCAGCGCGTCGGAGGCCGCTTCATCGCCGTCCTCGGGGCCACCGCACGCGGCGATTCCGAGCCCGACGATGAGCGTGAGGATCACCTGTAGCACGCGAGGCTTGTCCATCGGCTTCTTCTCACGCGCGAGTATACGCCTTCGCCCCCGGGCGGTACACCCTTCGGATCAGCGGGTTAATCGCTTTACACCGCTGCGTCCACGGCGTAGGGTAGGGGCATGAGCCCATTCGAAGTCATCATGCTCGTCTGCTTTGGACTGGCATGGCCGTTCTCGATCTACAAGAGCGCGACGACTCGCCAGGTCGGGTCCAAGAGCCTGCTCTTTCTCATCGCGCTCCTGATCGGGTACATCGCCGGCGTCCTGCACAAGGTCTTCTTCTACTTCGATCTCGTGATCGTCCTCTACGCGCTCAACGGTACGATGGTCTCGATCGACATCGCGCTCTATCTGCGCAACCGCGCCTACCACATCCGCGAGAGCGCGAAGGAGGCCGAATGAACCTCGCCATTCTTCACGCGACGAAGTACGGCTCGACCCGCGCGGCTGCCGAAGAGCTCGCACGCCTCGCCCGCGAGCGGGGGCTCTCGCAGGCGCAGATCGGCCTGCTCGACCTTGCACGATCTCCGGCGATCCCCGAGGCGGATACCGTCGTCATCGGCGCTCCCATCTACGCGGGGACCATCCCGAAGTCGGTCAGCCGCTTCGTCGAGG
>CAYWJH010000023.1:0-37724 GCA_964458555.1 uncultured Spirochaetaceae bacterium
TGATCGTGTCTGCGAAGAAGTAGGGCTCCTGCAGCACGACGCCCATCCGCGTGCGGAGCGAGTTGGCCTCCATGTCGCGGACGTCGACCCCGTCGACCTTGATACCTCCGCTTCGCACGTCGTAGAAGCGCGAGAGCAGGTTCACGAGCGTCGTCTTGCCGGCGCCGGTGGGCCCGACGATCGCGATGACCTGGCCGCGCTTCGCCTCGAGCGAGATGTCCTGCACCACCGTTTGCCCGGGCTCGTAGCCGAAGGTCACGCGATCGAACTCGACGTGTCCGTCGACCTCGTCGAGGCGGAGCGCCTCGGGTCTATCAACGATCTCCGGCCTGCTGTCGAGTACCTCGAAGACGCGCTCGGCGCCGGCGAGCGCCGACTGGATGAGGTTGTAGACCTGCGTGATCTGTCGGAGCGGTTCGAAGAATCGGTTCGAGTAGATAATGAACGCCGCGAGGAGCCCGATGGTGTAGCCACCGCCCTGCGAGACGGCGAGATACCCGCCCACGCCCACGACGAGCGCGGCGGCGATTCCGTTGATGACACGCATGATCGGGTGGACGGCGAAGGAGACGATCTCCGCCCGCTTCCCCGCCTCGCGCGCCTCGCGGTTGATCTCCTCGAAGACGGCGTAGCTGTCGTGTTCTTTGTGGAACGACTTGATCACGCGCACCGCGGCGACCGACTCGTTGAGGTTCGCGCTGAGCTGCCCGATCATCCGTTGGTTCTCCCGGAACGCCTCGCGCACCTTCTTGCCGATGAAGCCGGTCACCCAGACGAGCAGGGGGAGCAGCGCGAACACGACGAGGCTGAGCGGCAGGTCGAGCGCGATCATCGCGATGAGCGTCACGACGAGCGAGAAGAGCCCCCCTACGAGCTCGGCGATGCCGTTGGTGAGCGCGTTGTAGATCATCTCGATGTCGTTCGTCACGCGCGAGATGATATCGCCCACACCGCGGCGCTCGAAAAACGACATGGAGAGCGTCTGCAGATGGCCGAACGACTCTTCGCGCAGCCGATAGACCATCCGGTTGCTCGCGTGCACCATGAGCGACCGGGCGAGCGCCTCCGCAAGCCAGGCACCCGTGTAGATTGCCACCACGACGAGCATCTGCGAGACGAAGGCGCTCGCGTCCGGAGCTCGCTCGATGTGCTCGCTGATCGCGCCGCCCATCTGCGCCGGCGCGAGCGCCCGCAGTACCGAGTAGGCGATGATCCCGGCGGCCACGAAGACGAGCGTTCTCCATTCGCGCCCGAAGTACCGCAGCAGACGCACAAGCGCCGACCGGAAGTCGTTGGGCGTCTCGATCCGCATCCCGTGACCGCGGCCCGACCCCTGGCCGCCACCCGGGCGTTTCGAGGAGTCCTGTCTCCGGGAGGGGCCGTCGCTCATGCTCGAATCTCCGCGCTCTGCGTCTGGTGGATCTCCCGGTACATCTGGTTCCCGGCGAGAAGCTCGTCGTGCGTCCCCTGCGCGACGACCCTGCCCTCGTCGAGGATGATGATCCGATCGGCCATCCTGACCGTGTTGATCTTCTGGCTGATGATGATGACCGTCTTGTCGGCGAGTCTGCGGTAGAGGTTGGCGACGATTCGCCGTTCGGTCTGTGCGTCGAGCGCTGAGGTGACGTCGTCGAGGATGAGGACGTCGGGGTCGGCGAGGATCGCGCGCGCAATAGCCACCCGCTGGCGCTGTCCGCCGGAGAGGCCCGCGCCGCGCTCGCCGACGTGCTCGTGCCAGCCGTGCTCCTTTTCCTCGATGAACTCGAGCGCGCACGCGAGCTCGGCGGTGTCGCGCATCGCCTCGTCGGGCTCGTCGCTCGCACCACCCCGGTAGGCGTAGCCGACGTTTTCCAGGATCGACCCGGAGAGCAGGACCGTCTCCTGGAGCACGAGCGTGACCCGTTCGCGCAGCGTGCGCATCGAGAGCGTCCGCACGTCGTGCCCGTCGAGCGAGACCGTCCCGGAGGTCGTGTCGTAGAGCCGGGGAACAAGCGCTGCGAGGCTCGTCTTCCCGGAGCCGGTTCTGCCCAGGACGCCCACCTTTTCCCCGGGCGCGATGTCGAGTGAGATGCCGTCGACCGCCGGCTCGCCTTCACCGTAGGCGAAGGAGACGTCGTGGAACTCGATCCGCCCGCTCAGTGTCTCGAGGTCGCGCGCATCCGCGGGCTGCTGTACGTGCGGCTGATCGCCCATGAGCTCCTCGATCCGCGTCGCCGAGGCAACCGCCATCGTGAGGAACTGGAGCGTCATCCCCAGCGCGATGATGGGCCACATCGCGCGCAGCGCGTAGCCCTGGAAGGCGAGCAGCTGCCCCAGCGTGAGACCCATCGATCCCGGGCTCAGCATCCCTTCGAGCACCTGCAGGCCGCCGAACCAGGTCGGTAGGACGATAGCCATCTGGCCCAGGAAGAAGACGAAGGGAAACGCGATCGCGAACGTGTAGCCCACCTGCAGCGAGAGTCTGAGAAAGGCGTCGTTGCGCTCGCGAAACCGCGCTTCTTCGTGTTCCTGTCGAGCGAAGGCGCGCACGACCTTCGCGCCCGAGAGGTTTTCCTGGATGCGATTGTTCAGCGCGTCGAGCCGTTCGCGGAGCTTCATAATGAGCGGGCGCAGGAAATGCGCGAAGATGAAGAAGACCGCGAGCGTGCCGGGCAGGACGACGATCATGATGCGGCTGAGCTGCGGATTCTTCGCGTACATGAAGGCGAGGCTTCCCACGAGCGTCACCACCGACTGGATCAGCATGAGCAGGCCCATGCGGATAAACATCCGGATCGTGTTGACGTCGGAGTTCGTCCGGACGAGCAGCTCGCCGGTTCGCCAGCGGTCGAGGTTGCCGAACGAGAACGATACGATGCGGTCGTAGAGATCGTTGCGGATGTCGTAGCTCATGCCCTGACCGGCTCGTACGAGCAGGACGCCGCTCGCGAGGTGGAGGCCGCCGGTGAGGATCGCCGCGGCGAAGAGCAGGAGCGCCGAGACGACGACCGACCGGACGTCGCCCTGCGAGATCCCGAAGTCGACCGCGTGCTGGATGATCTCCGGCTGTACGAGGTTCATGCCGGTCGCGAGCAGGGTGAGCAGGAGCGAGACGAGCACGACGCTGCGATAGGCGCGCAGGTAACGGAAGAGTCGCAGGAGCGAGCCCATTAGGCGCTCCCCCCGGTATCGGTCCGTCGCGATCGCGAGATGCAGGCTGGGGTCACAGGCAGGAGGCGCATAGCGAATCGAGATCAAGGTACGCGGGCGCCAAGGTGGTGTCAATCAAAAGCCGGGCCGGACCCGCGGAACAGACGCCGGATGACGCGCGGGCAGTCGGTGGTGCGCAGAGCCCTGAACCCGGGCAGACAGCCGGGGCCGAGCGGCGTGGCCGCCTGGGGAAAGCGCTCTTCGTGGCGCTCGGGCTCTTCTTCGTGGGGCTGGCAGTGGTGGGCATCGTCCTTCCGCTCATCCCCACGACGGCGCCGCTCCTGCTCGCCGCGGCGCTCGTCGTCCTGGGGATCGTTCTCGTGGGCGTCACGCTGCATATCCTCACCCTGGAGACGGCACCCGCGGCGAAGGGGTGACTGGGGCTTCGCAGGCCGGGCCGGGGCAGACCGTCGCCTTCCGAAGGTGGCGCCTGGAGCCGGTTCCGAGCCTCTGCTACACTGGGCGGTATGAAGCAACGAGTTGTGGTCACCGGGGCGGGGGCGTAGTATGGCGGTGCTCGCCTCAGAAACGAACGCGTTCGGTGGCCGGGTCGTCGACGCAGACGCGCTCACTGCCGACCCCGCCGCCTTCGAGGCAGATCTCGCCGATTCGCTCGAGGCGTGGCGTGCAGATGGCGTCAAGGTCGTGTGGCTGCAGGTGCCCATCGAGCGGTCGGAGCTCGTGCCGGTTGCCGTCACCGCCGGATTCGTCTACCACCACGCGACCGAGCGCACGCTGCAGCTGACCGCGTCCATCGAGCCCGGCTCGTACGTTCCGCCGTTCGCGACGCACTACATCGGCGCCGGCGGTGTCGTGATCGACGAAGCGCGCAACCTGCTCGTCATCCAGGAACGCCACCACCGGCGCAGGCACTACAAGCTGCCCGGCGGCGCGCTGCACCCGGGTGAGCACATCGTCGACGCGGTGGTTCGCGAGGTGGAGGAGGAGACCGGCATCCGAACCGAGTTCGTCTCGCTCGTCTGCTTCCGACACTGGCACGGCTACCGGCACGGGAAGTCGGATATCTACTTCGTCACGCGCCTTCGCCCGCTCACGCACGAGATCGAGCTCGACCCGACCGAGATCGCCGAGTGCTTCTGGATGCCGGTGGACGAGTACCTCTCGCACCCGGACACGCACGCGTTCAATCGGCGCATCGTGCAGGCCGCGCTCGATCTGGAGGCGGCGGAGCGCGCCGTCCTGCGCCCGGAGTCCATCCCGGACTACGGCACGCCGGAGACCCACGAGCTCTTCTTTCCCGGGACGTGGGGTTAGCCTTTCACGCCGCCGGCGGTGAGCCCGCCCACGAGGTACTTCTCAAACCAGAAGAAGAGGACCATGATCGGCACCGTGATGATCACCGCTCCGGCCATGAGGAACTGCCGCGGCACCTCCTGCGAGTTGAGCGCGACCATGCCGCGCGAGAGCGTGAAGATCTCCGGCGAATCGAGGAACATGAACGCGAACAGGAACTCGTTCCACGCGATCATGAACACGTAGAGACCCACCGACGCGAGCGCGGGAGCGCTCAGCGGCAGAACGATCTTCGTGATCACCTGGAACCGCGTGAGCCCGTCGACGAGCCCCTGGTCCTCCACGTCTCGCGGAAGCGTCTGGAAGTAGCTCCGCAGCATGTAGAGTCCTACGGGTATCGTCATCGCGGGGTACACGACGAGCAGACCCGGCAGCGTGTCGCGAAGTCCGAGCTGACTGAAGATGCTGTAGAGCGGAATTACGAGCACGATCGCCGGGAACATATAGATGAGCAGGATGGAGCGCGAGAAGAATTTCCGCCCGGGGAAGTGCAGTCGAGTGACCGCGTACGCGCCGAGAATCGCGGGGATCAGCGTGAGGATGACCGTGGCGATCGCGACGAACGTGCTATTGAAGATGTAGCGTCCGAAGCTGAAGCGAGTGATGACCTCGGAGTACCCGACGAGGAGGTCGCCAAGCGGCTGTGCAAAGTTGATCGAGAGGTCGGTTGGATCGCTCACGATCGCCGCTCTCGATTTCAGGCTCGATGCAAGCATGAAGTAGAACGGGACCGCGACGATCGCCAGGTAGAAGATGATGCCGACCGCGCGAAGCATCCGTACCAGGAGTTTGTCGCGGGCGTCCCGGGTGATCTTCTCCAGATTCACCTCCCGCAGCGCCTTACGGGTCATGTAGCCGGCGAGCGTAAAGACGACCAGAGGACCAGCGACGCTGACGAGCGTCGTCTCACCCATCCCGAACGGCGAAAGGCCGGCAACACCGATCCAGACGACACCGATCACAAAGCCGATGCCCGCGGAGAGGAGCGGCGACGTTCGACCTCTGAAGCGCGTGAGCGACACCGCGGGACCGAGCACGAGCCCGGATACGGCGAGCCAGAGGTAGGGCATGCGGAACTGCGCCGTGGAGAGAATGGTCATGAGGAACGCGAGCACGAACCCGAGCATGACCGAGAGAAACACACCGACGCTGACCATGACGAGGGCCCCGGGCACGGACAGCTGCGGCCGGGGAAGGTTCGTGTCGCTCATTCCTGATCCTCCTTTTCAATCGTAGTGAAGTAGATGGACAGAAAGATCGCCAGGAAGATAAAGAGGATCACTGAGGTCGCCGCGCCGGCGCCGATATCCGAGCGGCCGAACGCGTTGTCGTATACGAGGATGGGGAGTGTCTTCGTCCCTGCGGCTCCTCCTGTGAGCAGGAACACGTCGTCGAACTTGTTGAACGTCCACATGAACCGCAACAGGAAGAGCGTGGAGAGCACCGACCAGAGCTGCGGAATGGTGATATACCAGAACTGTTGAAACGGGCTCGCTCCGTCGAGGTCCGCCGATTCGTAGAGCTGGTCGTCGATCGCCTGCAGTCTGCTCAGGATGAACAGGAAGGCGAACGGAAAATAGCGCCACGCTCCGAACGAGACGATGCTGGTGAGCGCGAGCGGAATCCGAAGCGGCAGACCAAACGGCGTGAACTCGTACACCCGTTCGCTCAGGAAAGGAATCGGATTCGATATGATGCCGGCCTGCTGCAACAGCGCGTTGAGCGTACCGCTGAACGGATCGAGAAAGAACTGCCAGGTGAACGCCACCGCGATCACCGGGGCGACGTAGGGGAAGAGGAGCATTCCTCGCATGAGGCCCTTTCCCTTGAACCGATGATTCATCAGCTGTGCGGCAAACAGGCCGAGAATCAACACGCCGATCGTGCTCGCGAGCGTATAGACGATCGTGACCCAAACCGATGGCCAGAACTGGCGCGCATCGAGCACCGTCCGAAAGTTGTCCAGGGTAAAGACCAGGTCCGTCAACGGATTTGGCGAAGTGGCGATGGCGGTGGGGTTCGTCGGCTGACCGGGAGGTGGCCCGTCGGCGAAGAACGCTTCGGTCGCGAGGTACGTGACCTCGAACATGTCGGCGAACCCGCCTTCCCACCGATCGTAGAAACACAAGAGCCGGTTGTCCCGCACCTCGCACCGGTCGGGAGCCTGGTCCACGGTGAGCCCATCCGGGACGTTCAGCGTCAACTCGACGTCGGTTATCTCTACCTGTTGACTCGTGTTTCGGACGCGGTACTGGATCACGAGCTCGTCGCCGGGCGCCTGCGCTTCGGTGACCACGCGCTCGCGGATCTGCGGCGCCGCGCGCCGGAGATCCCCAAGCCCAACCGGCTTGAACGCGATCCAGAAGTTCGCCAAGACCGGAAAGATGATGATGGCAAATACGATCAGCAGAGCAGGGACGAGCATCACGATGGCGAGGCGGGTCTCGACGAGGGTCATGCCGGTCAGCTTTTTCATGGCCTGCTCCTGGGCTGATAAAGAAACGAAGCCGGCATCCGCACCCTGCGGATGCCGGCCGGAATAGCTACCTCAGGTCCTCGACCGCGCTCTGAATCTCGCTCTGGGTCTCATCGACGGTCAGGTCGCCGTCGATGAACTCACGAACGAGCTCCGCGATGATTCTCGTGTCGTAGAGCTGAGATGTGAGGCTTCCGTAGCCCTGGGCGAATCCCCATCGGCTGCCGGTCTCGAAGCCTTCGAGCAGACGATCGATCGTCGCGTCGGTGTAGATTCCTCCAAGCGTCGCGCGGCGATCCACGCCTATCTCGAGATCTCTCCATTCGCGGACGAATCGGTCCGGATCGTCGGGGGTCCCGTTTCGCACGGGGAACTTACCCTCGGCCGCCATGCCGAGCGTCTCCGAGTACGCCTCGGTCAGCGAGAAGCCGACGAATTGCTGAGCAGCGTCGATGTCGGCGTCGACGGTGATCCCGAGGTAGAAGACCTCGGTCCATCCTGAGCCTTCGGGGTTCTGCGGCCCGGCGAGACGCGTCATGAAGCTCGTCGACTCGGCGAGCTCTCTGCTCGTGGGGTCGTCGAACGCGGTGACCGGAACGCTGTCCCGCAGGCCGGCGAGCTCGTCCATGATGAACGGCGACCAGATGACCATCGCGGCGTCTCCGGCGAAGTAGAGCTCGCGGCTCTGCTGCCAGTAGAGGTTGCCCGCAGGGCTCGCGTTCACCAGCTCCTTGTAGAACTCCAACGTTTCGGTCCATTCCTCGCCCATCACATCTACGTTACCGTCTGCGTCGACGATGTGCGCGCCGTTCGCGAGCGCAACGTGCTCGAACACCTGCATCATGTACGCTTCGCTCGGGTCGGTAGCGGCTACGAAGCCGTACATGTCCGGTGGATCGTGCAGCTCGGCGATCGCGGCACGGACGTTGGCATAGCTCGTGGGCGCTTCGAGGCCTGCTTCCTCGAAGAGATCCTCGCGGTACACGAGGAGCTGGGTCCACCCACTCAGGGGAACCGACGCGTAGCCGTCGTCCGTCTCTACGAGATCGAGCGCGCCGACGCCGAAGGTGTCGGGACCGAGCTCGTCGACCACCTCGGCCGAGGCGGTGCCGTCCAGAATGCCGGAGTCGTACCACGTAAGCGCGTAGTTGAGCGGATGCGCGATGACGTCCGGGAGCTCTCCGGCGGAGAACGCAGCGGTCACCCGCTCTCCCATATCGCTCTCGGTCACCGGCACGACTTCCACCGGGATACCCGTCTGGTCCTCAAACCGCGCGTTAATTGCACGCTGGACGTCGAGGCGTTCTGGTTGTTCCTCGCTGGTCCAGAGCATCAGCTGCTCCGGCTCGGCGGCTGCTTCTTCCTGCCCTCCTGTCGCCGACGCGGTGCCCGCGACGAGAGCGAGTGCGATGAGCACCATTAACACTGGTGACAATCGTCTCATAGTCTTTCCTCCTCCTTTGATCGAGCGGTGCCGCCTCACGTTCACGACAGAGACGGCCTTCAACGGTGAAGGTAAGACTTCCTGTGGTGGCTCGAAATAGACTGTATGGGCTAGACGCTCAGCCGCCGCGGCGATCGTGGGTGTGGCCGTCGACCGCCGGCATCAGAGGCCAACCGGGCACCGGTCCGACGAGCGGTTCGAGCGCCGCGGCGAGCCGCTCGGGCGTCTCGTAGCGGATTGCGCGCATCCCGACCGCGCGCGCCGCGGCGACGTTGTCCGCGCGGTCGTCGATGAACGCGCACGCACCCGGCGATACGCCGAGTCGCTCGGCGATCGCCGTGTAGTACCTCGGGTCCGGCTTCATGAGGCCCATCTCGTGGGAGAGGAAGAGCCGGTCTCCGAACGGTGCGAGCGCGTCGGGGTAGGCCGATCGGATCGCCTCGAAGTCGATCGGGTTGGTATTGCTCGCGAGCGCGAGCGACCAGCCTTCGTCGGCGAGCGCGTGCGCGAGACCGATCGTCTCCGCGACCGGCGCGAACCGATTCCCGAGCGTCGAGGCGAGGAGCCGGGCTGCGCGCCGCCGGGCGGGCGAGTCGGCATCGGCCTCCCATCGGCCTCCCGGCGTCTCGAGAATGAACGTTATCGCCTCATCGCCGGACATAAGGCCGGTCTCGAACGGTTCGACGAGCTCACCGATGCGCCGGGAGACCGCGTCGCGCTCGGCTCCGACGATGCGCGCCGCCGCGTCGACGAACGGTTCGGGAAAGATGTCGACGAGAACCCTGCCCATGTCGAATAGAATCCTGGTGACGGTGTGATCAGTCACGGCGATCCTCTCCGTCCGCCCGGTTGTCCATCAGGAGCCGACGCAGCCCAAAGGGATTGTACCGCCGTACGAGCACCGGCAGGAGGAGCACCGCCAGCGCGAGCAAGGTACCGAGCACGGCCGCAAGCACGGGCGTGTCGAGAACCGCGGCGCCCACGGTCGTGTAGAAGAACGTCCACGGCACCATGCCCACGAGGCTCGCCCAGAAGAACCGCCAGAAGCCCAGGGGGCTGAGCCCCGCTCCGTAGCTGATCATGTCGAACGACACGACCGGGATGAGCCTCGAGCCGAACACGATGAGCGCGAGCGCTCGCTCGCTGCAGTCGGCGCAGAAGCTCGCCTGCCTGCCGGTGAGGGCCCGGATCGCGCGCATCCCTACGTGCCGCGCGATCAGGAAGGCGGCGCTGGCGCCCAGGATCGCGCCGGTGACCGCGAGCCCCGTACCCGCCCAGGGGCCGTAGATCATCCCCAGCACCGCTGAGATGGGCACGTTCGGAAGCGGCGAGACGACGATTGCGACCGCCATCACGAGCACGATCACGACGGGGGCCCAGATGTCCGCGCGCTCGATCAGGTCGACGAGGCCCTCCTTCGTCAGCGCGGCGCGCACTTCAGGTACGAGCACGGCGGCGAGGAAGAGCGCGGCGAGCAAGAGGAGGGGAAGGAGCGCGAGCATCCGTCTCAGCGTAGGGTTCATTTTCTTGTCCCGAGCGCCGCCGCTCACCGGCACGACCGCACCCGGGAGTATAGCGTCGCGGGGGCGGGGGTCCAAGGGTGCCGATGCGCCGGCACCGGCGGCGTGGCTACCCGAGCACGACCTCGCCGATCGTTAGCAGCGCGATGCCGACGAACAGTACGCCCAGCGCGATCTCCATCGCGCGGTCGGGGATCTTCTTCGCGATCGCGGGCCCGAGCTGCCCGCCGATGAGCACGCCGGGTGCCGTGAAGATCACGATGCTCGCGACCTGGAGGAGCGTCTCCGATCCCGCCTGCGCGAACCGTACGACGTGGCTGCCCGATGCGACGAGCACCGTGACCGCGATCACGAAGACACTCGTCGACACGCCCACTCGGCTGGGAACCTTGCACCGCTGCAGCAGAAAGTAGTCGTTGAGCTCGCCGAGCCCCGTGGAGATCATACCCACGAAGAGCCCGCCCACACCGGCGGTGATCATGCCCTGGACCTTCCGCGATACCGAGTAGCAGATCTCCTCGCCGTCTCGCGCGGTGATGCACTTCTCGGCGCCGGTCTTCTTCGCGTGCTCGAGCGCCGCGGCGGTCAACTCCTGGACCTCCTCCTCGCGGGGCTGATGGAGGAAGCTCACCGCGACCGCCGCGAGCCCGACTCCGAGCACGACCTTGAGGATTTCGGGCTCGATGAGCCCGGCGGCGAGGGTGCCCACGATCGCGAGTGGCACCGTCGCGGCGAGCATGAGCAGCCCCAGCTTGTAGTCGATGACCTTCTGTCTCCCGTAGGCGAACAGCCCGCTCCCGAACCCGAAGAGCTCGGTGATCAGCGCCGTTCCGATCGCGACCTCCGGCGGAAGCCTGAGCGCGAGGATGAACAGCGGCGAGAAGAAGGTCGCCCCGCCAATGCCGGAGGCCATCGCGAGCGTCGCGATCGCGAGTGCCGCGGGAAACATGAACCAGAACTCGAACGTCATACCGTCTCCTTTCGTGCCGCGCGGTCTCGGGGGCGTTCACGGAAGCCGCGCGGCGCCGGGGCGTGCCCCCGCAGCCGCGCGGCTTCCGTCTACCCCAGCACGCGGTCGAGGTTGAACGCCGCGCTGATGAGCGCGAGGTGCGTGAACGCCTGCGGGAAGTTCCCCAGCGCCTCGCCGAGCGGTCCGGTCTCCTCGGCGAAGAGGCCCAGGTGATTCGCGTAGCCGAGCATCTTCTCGAACATGAGCCGCGCCTCGTCGAGGCGCGCCCGGTCGTGCGCGCCCGCCCGCGTCAGCGCCTCGACCAACCAGAAGCTGCAGATGTTGAAGGTCCCTTCTTCCCCGGCAAGGCCGTCCGGGGACTGCGAGACGTCGTAGCGGAAGGTGAGGCTGTTGGAGACGAGGCCGCCTTCCTCCGGACTCTTGAGCGTCGCGTCGAGCGTGGAGAGCATACGGGGGTCGGTAGGCGAGACGAAGAAGACGAGCGGCATCATGAGGTTCGACGCGTCGAGCGCCTCGCTGCCGTACGACTGGACGAACGCCTCGCGGCTCTCGCTCCAGCCCTTTTCCATGATCTCCTCGTAGATCTCATCGCGGGTCCGTATCCACCGTTCCCGGTCGGCGGGGAACGATCGTTTGTCGGCAAGCCTCAGGCCCCGGTCGAGCGCGACCCAGCACATGAGCTTCGAGTAGACGAAGTCGCGCTGCCCGCCGCGCACCTCCCAGATGCCCTCGTCGGTCTTCTTCCAGTTGTCGGCGACCCAGTTCACGAGCCTGCGCAGCTGGACCCAGAGGTCGTAGGAGATGGGCGAGCCGTACTTGTTGTAGAGGTAGACCGAATCCATGAGCTCGCCGTAGATGTCGAGCTGGAGCTGATCGTACGCGCCGTTGCCCACCCTCACCGGCCGGCTGTCGCGGTAGCCGGCGAGGTGCGAGAGCTCCTCTTCGCTCAGGTCGTGGCGACCGTCGATCCCGTACATGATCTGCAGCGAGCCGTCCGGGTTGAGCTCGTGCGCGCGCTCTTGGATCCAGCCCATGAACGCCTCCGCCTCGTCGGTGAAGCCGATGCGAAGCAGCGCGTAGAGCGTGAAGGCGGCGTCGCGGATCCACGTAAACCGGTAGTCCCAATTGCGCTCGCCGCCGATGCCCTCGGGCAGACTCGTGGTGGGCGCGGCGACGATCGCCCCGGTCGGACCGTAGGTGAGCAGCTTCAGGATCAGCGCCGAACGGTGCACCATCTCGCGCCACCGGCCGGTGTACGTCGACTGCGCGATCCAGTCCCGCCAGTAGGCGACGGTGTCGCGGAAGAGCCGGTCAGATTCCGGCTCCGGCAGCGCGCCGCCGCAGCCGCTGTCGCGCTCGACCTGCTGCAGGATGAACGTCGTCGTCTCGCCTTCGCGCAGCGTGAACGTGGACTTCGCCCCGCCGTCGACCACGTCGATGGCCGTGCCGCTCGCGAGCCCCAGCGTGAGCTCGTCGGTCTGAAACGCCACACCGTTGTCGGCCGGCCGTGTCTCGTGCTCGGCGCGGCCGTAGTCGAAGGCCGGCCGGCACGTCATGGTCCACTCGAGGGTGCCGCGCACCGTCGTTACACGACGGATGAGCTGGTGCGTTCCGCTTCGACCCTCGATCCCGCCCACCGGCATGAAGTCGACGACCTCGCCGACGCCGTCGGAGCAGAGGAAGCGCGTGACGAGCACGTTGGTCTCCGGCCAGTAGAACTGCTTGTGCTGCGCGGACTCGTGGTTGGCGTGGACCCGGAAGCTGCCCCCGCGCTCGTCGTCGAGAATCGCGCCGAACACGCTCGGCGAGTCGAAGCGCGGGAAGCAGAACCAGTCGATCGCCCCGTTCATGCCCACGAGCGCGACGGTGTGCGTGTCGCCTATGACGCCGTAGTTCTCGATCGGTTGGTAGCTCACCTCATCCTCCTGCCGCGAAGCCGGGGTAGAGCGTCATGCCGCCGTCGACGACGATGGTCGTCCCGTTCACGTAGTCGGAGTGATCGCTCGCGAGCCAGACGGCAGCGTTGCCTATGTCCTCGGGCTCGCCGATGCGATTGTACGGTACGAGCTCCATGAGCGCATCGTACGCCTCTTGCGTCTCCCACGCGGCGCGATTGATCGGTGTGCGAACGGCCCCGGGTGCGATGCTGTTCACACGGATCGCGTCGCCGGCGACCTCCTGGGCGAGGCTCTTCGAGAAGAGCATCACGCCGCCCTTGCTCGCCGCGTAGTTCGCGTGCCCGGCCCACGGGATGATCTCGTGAACGCTGCTCATGCAGATGATCTTACCCGCCGCGCACGAGATCTCCGGTTCGACGCCGCGCGCCTTGAAGTGGCGCACCGCTTCCCGGCTGCAGAGAAACTGTCCCGTCAGGTTCACGCCCATCACCGTCTGCCACTGCTTGAGCGTCATCTCGTCTATGTTGGCGTCCATCTGGATTCCCGCGTTGTTCACGAGGATGTCGAGCCGCCCGGCGTCTTCGAGCGTCGCCTCGAACATCGACTGGACCGTCGCCTCGTCGGAAACGTCGGCCTGCACGAGCGTCGCTCGCCGACCGAGACTACGGATCTCGGCCGCCACGTCCTCGGCGGCGTCCCGGCCGCCGCGGTAGTTGACCGCCACGTCGGCCCCGGCGGCGGCGAGGGCAAGCGCGACGCCCCTGCCTATTCCCGAGCTCGCTCCGGTTACGAGCGCGACCTGTCCGTCGAGACGAGGCCCCTGCGCGGGGGCGGACGCTTTCGCGTCTTCGTGCGTACCCATACACCCTCCTCCGCGGCAACCATACTACCTGACGATTCCTCGTGGCAAGCAAGATAGTTGATAGTACAAGTTTGCCTTCGATGCGCTCGAGGAGCTCTCCTCCTGGGCGCCGGTCTTTCGTTGTATGAACAAGTAAAAGGTCGAGCCCCGGTTGAAGACGGACGCCGATTATCGTATCTTCTCCGGCTGTGAAGTATACCAGATCACGCCGCCCGAGCCGGGGCGGGTACAATACAGCGACGCGCAGGCGCGTTCGCGCCGCAGCGGTTCGCCAGCGTCCACGAACTCCACCCGGGCATCGCGCACTCGCGAACGAGCTCGAGCGGATCACGGCGACCTGCCCCGGGTACAACCTGGGCAGGGCGTACAAGAAGGTGACGCGTGAGTTCGAGAAGGAGTTCCGCGAGAGTAACCTGACGCTCGCGCAGTTCGCGCTGCTCGTGAACATCGGGCGCGGAGAGCCGGCAACCGGATCCGAAGTTGCCGCTCGCCTCGGGTCTGACGTGAGCACCGTCTCGCGCACGATCGAGCTGCTCGTCGACCGCGGACTGGTTTGCCAGGAGCGCGGTGTCGATCGCCGTGTCCGCGTCTACAGCCTGACCGACGCCGGGCGCGAGGCGCTCGAGGAAGCGATCCCGAAGTGGCGGCGCGCCAGGCGCCGGACACTCGAGGGTATCGACCGAGGCGCGTGGCGAACAACGCTCCGTCAGCTCCGCGCGCTCGGCGCCTGAGATCCCGGCATGGCGCGTATTCGCACCATCGCGGCCGACGAGGCCGCAGGCGAGTTGGCCGACATCTACGCCGAGCTCACGCGTTCACGCGGCAAGCTCGCCGAAGTCCACAAGATTCAGAGCCTCCACCCGGAGAGCATCCGGGATCACATGTCGCTCTACATGACGGTGATGTTCGCGCGTTCTCCGCTCTCGAGGCCCGAGCGCGAGATGATCGCCGTCGTCGTGTCGGCGACCAACGGCTGTGCGTACTGCATCGAGCACCACGGACAGGCGTTGCTCCACTTCTGGAAGGATCGAGCGCGCCTCGACGCCTTGATTGAGCATCGCGCCGCCGACCCTGCGCTCACCGCGCGCGAGGCGGCGCTGTGCCGGTACGCGGAGCTCGTAACCCGCGAGCCCGGCTCGCCCGGGGTGGACGGGGCGGTCGAAGCCCTGCGCGCGGTCGGGCTCGACGATCGAGCGGTGCTCGACGCGACGCTCGTCGTATCGTACTTCAACTTCGTGAATCGGATGGTACTCGCGCTCGGTGTCGAGCTCGAAGCGGATGCCGGCGGCTACGAGTACGAGTAGCCGTCAGGGGGTCCGCGCGCCGCGCCGCATCGGCCCGAGCGGACGCGCTCAGGGCGCGAGCGGCATCCGCATCGCGCGGTAGATCCGGTACCCGCGGTAGCTAGCCGGGTCGGGGTCGGCGAACGAGAACGTCGCGACGTCCACCGCCGGCGTATCCGAGGTGACCTCCACGACGACAGCCGATATCTTCATCCGGCGCACCGTGCCGGCCTCGTAGTCGAAGAGCTCGGTGGGCTCGCCGTCGAGCGTTCGGGTGATGCCGCCAAAGGTCACGAGGCGGTTGCCGTTCTGCAGGTAGTCCGCGTCGCCGATGAACGGCGTATAGAAGTCTGATCCGTACCGCTTCCCGTACTCCCAGACCTGTCGGGCCGTCATCGCGTCTCGATCGATCTCGTACTCGACGGCCCGAGAGTAGTTGTCCTGTGGCGCGAGCGGGGCGTCGTACGACCGTTTGTTTCCGTTGTCGTAGACGAGGAGTCGATCCGGGCGGCTGGGATGCACCATGGGAGCGTGCTGTCCCCACTGCCACTCGAACGGCTCGCCGATCGGCTCGAGCAACGCATTCTGGAAGCGCTCGTCCCAGTGCGTGTGGTCCCCGAGGATCCAGCTCAGAGTGCCCGTTCCGCGGTCGATCGAAACGACCGCGCTCTGGTCGCGACCGGACACGATGATTTCGTCGCGCGCGTGGTCGTACTCGACCGCGTTCAGGTGGAGCCAGTCTTCTTTGCCCAGATTCACCGGCTGTCGTGGGCGCTCCGGATCGAGGATCGTGCGGTAGTCCCACTCACGAACGACATCACCGCTCGAGCGGTCCAGCTCGACAAGCCCGTCCTCGAACGACCCGGGAGCGGTTGTGAGCGCGAGCAGGTTCCTATTCGGCAGGATCGTCGCGTCGTGATGAAACCCTTCGGGAAGCGGCCAGCTTCGGCCGGTCCGTTCGCCGAGCATGGTGATCTCGTAGAGCTCCTCGTCGTTCGAGACGATGAACGTGCCCTGCTCCGTGCGCCGCAGCACGTGCCCGACGTCGCCGTCGTAGAACCAGCGAACCCTCCCGTAGGAGTCGATCGCAGACGGCATCGGCCGATAGTTCCCGTCGGCGTCGTAGTGTCCGAGGATCAGGAACGTCGCGCCGCTGGCGATACGGTCGGGCAGATGACGCTCGACCTCGATCTCCGGATACGCCGACGGTAGCCGGTCGGTCCTGACGCTGCGAACGCGCTCGATGACGCGGCCGTCTTCCTCGCTCGCGCGGACCACCACGGTGTTCCGGTGCCCGGGGTAGAGCCCGAGGACGTCGATCGTGTGAACGCGCGCGTAGTCGTCCGACGTCGCCACGACGTCACCACCCTCGATCGCGCGGACGGTTACGGTGACCCGCGCGGGCCGTCGCGTCCGGATCGTCGCACGCCTGCCCAGCGGATTCGCGCCGGGCTCGCTCAGGTCCACGCGCACGGGATTCGTCGCGACGAGGGCGATCGCGACCACCGCGGCTGCGACGAGGACAATGAGGCTGATTCTGAGGGCAATACGCATGGGTCTCTCCGAGCGTTCAAAGCTATCCGTGGAACGGGCTTCGATCAAGTCGCTTCGCCCCCGAAGACGGCGGGCCGTTTCGGCGCGTCCATACCGTTCTGGATCGCCTCGGATCGTCGGCTGCTTGACCACGCGCGGCATTAGTGCCACGGTTTCCAGAATGCCATTTCAGCTCCGTACCTCCCAGGAGGCGTCCGGCAGCTTCTCGTCCACGCTGCCGTGGATTCTCTTTCTCACGCTTCTCGTGTTCGTGGGTATCCTGCCTCGGCTCCTGCTTGCGCCGCTGCTCCTCCGGGTGTCCGATTCGTTCGGAGTGACCTACAGCACCGCGTCGGGAATCTTCCTCACAGGCTCGGTCGGCTTCGTCGTCGGTCTGCTGACCTCCGGCTTCGTAGCGAGCCGCCTCCGGCACCGGTGGACGATAATCCTCGCGATCATCGTCTGCGGACTCTCGCTGCTTGCCCTCTCGGCCGTCTCGTCGCTCGTCGCCTTTCACGTGTTCTTCGCGCTGCTGAACTGGGGCAGCGGGCTCTACCCCGGGTCGGGGATCGCGTCGGTCACGACGATCGCGCCGCAGGTGCACCGCGGCAAGGCGCTCGCGGTCCACGAGTCGGGACCCAACCTCGCGTTTCTCGTCGCACCCATCCTTGTCGCGGTGCTCGCACCCCACCTCGGCTGGCGCGGCATCTACCGCATCGCCGGTGCCGCGGCGCTTCTCGTCGCCGCAGCGTTCGCCGTGTTCGGTCGTGCGAGCAACGATCGAGGCCAGCCGCCGCACTTCGAGAACGTCGCCGTGTTCCTGCGAAACGGTCCGTTCTGGGTGGTCTCCGCGCTCTTCGTCGTCGCCGCGAGCGCGGCGATGGGCGTCTTCTCGGTTCTGCCAACCTACCTCGTCGTCGATCACGGCCTGAGCGAGGGACTCGTAAATACGCTCGTCGGCCTCTCCCGGCTTTCCGGGTTCGCGTCGATTCTCTTCGCCGGCGCTCTCGTCGATCGATTCGGCTTCGTGCCGGTGGTGTCCGTCGTGCTCGGCACGACCGGTGCGATCACCGTGGCGCTCGGCCTCACCTCCGGTGTCCCGCTGCTCGTCGCGGTGTTCCTGCAGCCGCTGCTCGTCCAGTCGTTCTTCCCGCTTGGACTGAGCGCGCTGAGCGACGTCGCGCCGCCGCACGCGCGCAATCTCGCGATCGCGCTCGCCATTCCGCTCGCGAACTTCTTTGGCGCGGGAGTGGCGCCTCGGCTGCTCTCGTTTGCGGGGAGCGCCGGCTTCTTCCGGTTGGCGTTCATCGTGCTCGGGACTGTGACCGCTGCGAGTCTGTTGCTGTTGCGCGCCTATCGTCCCTCGCCCCCGGAGCCGACCACCGATCGCGCTTGACAGCCGCGCAGCCGGGACGAACAATTGGACGACCGACCCGCTTTGGGCCGACGCACGAGCGTGGAGGTGCTATGTCTGTTTCCGTATCGCCGGTGTCGAACCGCCGGGAGCTCATGGCGTTCATCAAGCTCCCCTGGAGGCTCTACCGCGACAACCCGAACTGGGTCCCGCCGCTCATCACGGACCAGAAGGCTCTGCTGTCGCGCGAAAAGAACCCGTTCTTCCAGCACGCGTCCATCGAGTACTTCCTCGCCGAGCGGGACGGGGAGCTCGCCGGACGAATCGCGGCGATTCACGATCCGTCGTACATCGAGTTTCAGCAGGAGAATATCGGCTTCTTCGGATTCTACGAGTCCGTCGATGACCAGGCGGTGGCCGACGCGCTCTTCGCCGCGGCGCGCAGCTGGCTCGCCGGCCGAAACGTCGTGGGGATGCGCGGTCCCACCAACCCGAGCACCAACGACACGCTCGGTCTCCTCGTCGATGCGTTCGACCGCCCGCCCATGGTAATGATGCCGTATAACCACGACTACTACCCGCGTCTGTTCGAGGCTGCCGGGCTCGTGAAGGCGAAAGACCTCTACGCGTACTGGTTGAACGAAGAGCGCATGAAGATCGAACGGCTCGACCGCTTCGTGGAGCTTGTGAAGAAGCGGTACAACCTGTCGCTGCGCCCCATCGACCTCGGCAGACTCGACGAAGAGATCGACATCGTCAAGCTCATCTACAACGACGCGTGGGAGAAGAACTGGGGATTCGTGCCATGGACAGACGAGGAGCTCGATCACCTGGGCGCCGAGCTGAAGCCGGTCGCCGACCCCGAGCTCGTGATGTTTGCCTACAAGGACGACGAGCCGGTGGGGTTCTCGCTCTCGCTGCCCGATCTCTTTCAGGCGCTCATCCACGTGAAGAGCGGGCGCCTCCTGCCGTTCGGGATCTTCAAACTCCTCTCCTGGCAGCGGCGGATCACGCAGGTCCGCGTGCTCGCGATGGGTATTCGCCATCCGTACCGCGGCATGGGAATCGACGCGCTCTTCTACCATCGCACCTTCCGCTACGCCGAGACCAAGGGGCAGCAGCGCGGTGAATGCAGCTGGATTCTCGAGGACAATCACGCGATGAAGGCCGCGATGGAGAAGATGGGAGGCTACGTCTACAAGACCTATCGTCTCTACGACCAGCCGGTCCGCTCGCGGGCGGTGTCATGAACCTCGCCGGACGCCTCGTGATCGTCACCGGCGCATCGAGCGGGTTGGGCAGGGCGATCGCGCGCAGACTCGTCGAGCGGGAGCATGCCGATGTAATCATCGCGGCCCGGCGACACGATCGGCTCGAAGAGCTCGCCGGCGAGCTCCTCGACACCGAGGGGGCTGCGGGTGCGCCCGGCGAGCCGCGCCGGCGCGTGTGGACCTGCGAGATGGATCTCGCCGCCAAGGGCGGTCCCGAGCGGCTGATGGAGGCGGTGGGCGAGATCGAAGCGAAGCGTGGCGATCGCGTCTTCGGACTCGTGAACAACGCGGGCGTCACTCACTACGGCCCGGTCGCCGACATGCCGTCGGAAGCGCTGCACCGAGTTCTCGACCTCAACGTCACCGCGACGATCGATCTCACGCACAGGTTCCTGCGGCACGTCCTCGCGACCTCCGCGGGCGGCGACGACACGGGCCGCGGCCGCCGGGCCCGCTCCCCGCGCGCGGCGATCCTCACGGTCACGAGCGTCGCGGCGCACGTGCCGGTCCCCTACCAGGCGGTCTACGCTGCGAGCAAGCACGCGCTTCAGGGCTTCAGCGAATCGCTCGCCTTCGAGCTCACGCGGTTGCGGCGCACCGGCGGTCCGCGCATCGTCGTTACCGCCGTCTCGCCCGGCGGGATCGCGACGGAGATGATCGAGCGCTCGGGGCTCGACGAGCGCTTCGCCGGCCTGTCCGGCGGAGAGCGGGCGAAGTCAACCTTTCTCGCGCCCGCCTCGGGCGTCGCCGCGTACGCGGTGCGCGCGTGGCGGCGTGGGCGCCGCCGCAGCGTGCCGGGTTTGGATAACAAGCTGACCGTGCTCGCCGCGCGCATCCTGCCGCGCGGTCTCGTGGGCCGCGCCGCCGAACGGCTCTTCCGGCCGTGAGATTCAGCGGTGCCGGTCGGGGCCGACGCCGCGTCGGCCGAAGGCGCGCCGCACGAGAAAGGCGATCGCGACCCCCACCGCCGCGCCCGCGGCGTTGGCGATCATGTCCGAAACGTCGAGCTCGCGCCCGGTGAGCTGCTGGGCGCCCTCGACGACCGCCCCGTACGCCGCGAGCCCGACGACGACCGCGATCGCCGCAGAGACTCCGGTGAGCTTCGGGGCGAACGAAAGCCCCGCGAGTACGCCGAGCGTCGCGTACGCGAGCAGGTGCGCGAGCTTGTCCGGGCCGCTGACCGCGTCCGGCGGGCTGGGAACGAGCGAGAGCCAGGTGACGGCGGCGGCCGTGACGACGAGGAGCGCACGGCTCGCGAGGAGGAGGCGACGGGGCATGCCGGGCGCTATTCGGCGATCGGTACGGGCCTGCAGAGTACGCGCTTCCGGTTGGCAGCGCGGCCGCACTTTGCGCAGAAGTGCGTCGGATCAGCGATCAGCTCGACGAGCTCGTCCCGCCGCTTCTTGATACGTTTCGGTTTCCAGGAGCACAGTTGCTTGCTCATACGTGGCGTGGAGTGTACTACCTCCGCCGCGACGCGTCACCCCGGCGGTTGTGACCGGCTCCGGTCCGCGCGGCGCTCGCGGCGAACCCACTCGTAGACGGTCGTCGCTTCGCCGGCCGGTGGTCGCGCCGGAGCAGCGGTTGCCCCGGTGCGAGCGCTGCCGACCGGGCACGCGCGGCAGGCCGTCCCGCACGCCGTCGTCGCCTGGAGGTCGCAGCGACACGCGTTTCCCCGGCGTTCCCAGAACTCGAGCAGCACCTCGACCTCGCGCGGGGGCTGGCCGATCTCGGCCGCCACCTGCGTGAGCGTGGCGGTCCCGAGACGCTCGAGCGCGGAGCCTACCTCGCGTAGCGTCATGCGCGTCCCTCGATCGCGCTCGGCCGGAATACCGTGCGACCGAGCACCCACAGGCCGGCGACGAGCGCTCCGAGCAGGCCCACCGCGACGGCGACCGGTCCGAACACCGGGCCGCTGGCGACCTGGTAGAAGAGCGTTGCCAGCGACCAGGCTACGACGGTCGTGTACGCGACGAGGAGCCACCCGAGGCCGGCGCCCATCTCGCGGATAGCGGCCGCGATCGCGGCGACACAGGGGATGTAGAGCAGCACGAACAGCAGGTAGGCGTACGCTGCGGTGGGCGTGAACTGCGATCGCATCCGGGCGAAGACCGTCCTGTCAGCGCCGACCTCTTCGCCGACGATCGCCGCGTCGTTCGAGACGATCCCGGTGCCCAGCGGATCGGTCACACCGGCGAGCGAGCCGGCAAGCGCCTCGGGAATGCTCACGAACGCGTCGCCGATCCCGGCCACGAAATCGAACTCCTCTTCGGATGGATCCGGCCGTTCCGCGGTTTGCTGCTGCGCGTAGAGCGAGCTGAGCGTACCCACTACGACTTCCTTCGCGAAGATGCCCGTGAACAAGCCTACCGTCGCCGGCCAGTTCTCCTCCTCAACACCCATGGGTGCGAAGACGGGGGTGATCGCGCGTCCGACGGCCGAGAGGACCGAGCCCTCCTGGTCGTCGTGACCGATCGTCCCGTCGGTGCCGATCGTGTTCACAAAGGAGAGCACGGTGACGATGGCGATGATCGTCAGGCCGGCCCTGACGATGAAGGAGCGAAGGCGCTGCCACGCCTGCGAGAGGACGAACCGTGGCCGCGGCGCGTGGTACGGCGGCAGCTCCATCACGAAGTGCGACACCGTTCCCCGGAAGAGCGTGTGCTTGAGCACGAAGCCGGTGAGGATGGCGACGAAGATGCCTACCACGTAGAGGCTTAAGACCACCGCACCTGCCGCACGCGGGAAGAAGGCGGCTGCGAAGAGCGCGTAGACCGGCAGCCGCGCGCCGCACGACATGAACGGAGCCATGAAGCTCGTCATATAGCGGTCCCGCGGCGTCTCGAGCGTCCGCGTCGCCATGATGGCCGGAACGGTGCATCCGAAGCCGACCATCATCGGAACGAACGAACGACCGGGCAGTCCGATGCTGCGCATGAAGCGGTCCATGACGTAGGCCGCCCTGGCCATATAGCCAGAGTCCTCGAGGACCGCGAGCGCGAGAAAGAGCGTGAAGATGATCGGCACGAACGTGCCAACCGTCTGTAATCCTGCGCCGACGCCACCTGCGAGCAGCCCGTTCAGCCATTCCGGGGTGCCGATGCTCTCGAGCAGCGTCGCGAATCCATCGACGAATACGGTGCCGAGGAGGATGTCGAAGAAGTCGATGAACGCTCCGCCGACGTACATCGTGAACCAGAAGACCGCGTACATGACCGCAAAGAAGACCGGCAGCGCGACCACGCGATTGAGCACCACGCGGTCCACGCGCTCGGTCAGCGTGGTACGGTCGAGCTTGCGCCTGGTCACGTGGCGGGTGAGACCATGAATGACCCCGTACTTGGCATCGGCGATCGCGACGTCGATCTCGTCATCCAGTCGCTCGGTGACGTCGCGGACGATCGCCTCGAGATCCTCGCGGCTCATCGACGTGCTCTCGGCGAACCGCCGCACGAACCACGGGTCACCGTCGAGCACGGAGAGCGCCACCCACCGCGGGTCGGCACCGAGCAGAGCAGCGAGGCTTTCCGCGGCGGGCGCGAGCCGTTCGAGAGCGTCCTCGACCGGGTGGGGGTAGTCGACTCGGAGGCCGGACGGAGTCGCTTCGTCGAGGACCGAGGTGATCTCGGTGCGAAGCCGCTCTATGTCGGCCGAAGCTGTTCCCACGATCGGGACGACCGGGCACTGCAGGTGCTCTGCGAGGTGATCCACGGCGATGGATACGCCGTTCTTGTCGGCCACGTCCATCATGTTCAGCACGACGAGCACGGGAACCTTCATCTCGATCAACTGAAGGGTGAGGAAGAGGTTCCGCTGTATGTTCGAGGCGTCCACGACATCGATCACCAGATCCGGTTCT
Organism: uncultured Spirochaetaceae bacterium; assembly: GCA_964458555.1. Classification (GTDB taxonomy): domain Bacteria; phylum Spirochaetota; class Spirochaetia; order DSM-27196; family SLST01; genus SLST01. The sequence continues at coordinate 22,974 of CAYWJH010000023.1, forward strand.
CCGGAGAGCAGGTAATCGCGAGCGACGACTTCGTCCTGCGAGCTCGCCGACAGCGAATAGATACCCGGCAGGTCGACGATGCGCACCGCCTGCGCTGCGCCGCCGGCCTCGGCCTCGGCGACCGACACGGCCCCGCTCGTCTGCGACGCGCCCGGCGCGAACGGCTCGACGAGAACCCGCTCGGCGGCGGTCGGACGGAACGTGCCCTCCTTGCGCTCGACCGTGACGCCGGGCCAGTTGCCTATGCGTTGTCGGCTTCCGGTCAGCCCGTTGAAGACGGTCGTCTTCCCGCTGTTGGGGTTACCCACGATCGCGATCGTGCGAGTCTCACTCATTCCGGCCTCCTTTATGTCCGCGCGGTGTGCCGCGGCCCCGGTGCGGGCCCCGTCCGCGTCCGCGCCCCGCACCGTGGGGTCCCGGCCCACGACCGTTCTTTCGGCGCCGGCCGCGTCGGGGAGCGTTCGTGAATCCGTGCTCCTCCGGATCCCCTTCGACCGGCTCGAGGACCAGTGCGTCCGCCTCGTCCTTCCGAAGCGACAGGTCGAACCCGCGGACCGTGATGAGTATCGGATCGCCGAGCGGGGCGACGCGTTGGACGAGGACGGCCGTGCCGCGCGTCAGGCCCATGGACAGCAGCTTCGATCGGTACGAGCGATGCGTCGGGCGGATGGCGACGATGCGCCCCATGCTCCCAACCGGTATGTCGCGAAGCCGATACTCGCTCATGAAGGTACTCCAGGTAGTAGTATTCGCATGGTCTGCCCCAAGTCGTAACACGCGACGAAGAGGAAGTCAAATGAATCAAACAAAGTCTTGAGCGCTTGCTTGCTGACGGTACGGGGTGTACACTACGGATATGGCTGGTGCCGCGACGATGAAGTCGCTGACCGAAACGATGCAGATGTACCTGAAGGCGATCCACGAGATCCAGGCGCGCAAGGGCGCCGCGCGCGTGACCGATATCGCCTCCGAGCTGGGGGTGAAGAAGGGCTCGGTCAGCGTCGCGCTGCGGTCACTGGCCGACCGTGGGCTCGTTCACTACGCGCCGTACGACGTGTCGACGCTCACCGACGACGGCAGAGCGATCGCCGAAGAGCTCGATCGGCGCTACCGGATCCTCTGCGACTTCTTCGAGTCGGTCCTCGGCATCGACGGGCAGAGCGCGCACGAGCAGGCGTGCGACCTCGAGCATCACATCTCCGGCGAGCTGCACGACCGGCTCGTCGGCTTCGTCGAGTACTACCAGACGTGCGCCGCGACGAAGTTCCGCTGGAACGCCGATCTCGGGGGGTTCTGCGTCGATCCGGACGACGAGTAGCCGAGCGGGACGCCAGCCCGCACATCGGCCAGAATCGAACCACGCGGGGTGTCGCCGCCGTCCTTCCTCGGTATACTTCCGGGATGAGCAATCCGTTCCTCGATACCTCGTTCCTTCCCGACTGGAGTCGGCTGACCCCGGACCACGTCGCGCCGGCGGTGGACCAGGCGCTCGACCGGGCGCAGCGTTCGATCGACACGATCGCTGCGACCTCACACGACGAGCTCGCCTACGAGAACACGTTCGCGGCGCTCGATGCGGCCACCGAGCCGATCATGAGCGTCTGGCGGAAAGTCGGGCACCTGGACAGCGTCGCGAACTCGCCGGAGCTGCGAGAGGCGTACAACGCGATGCTGCCCAGGGTGACCGAGTTCATGACGTCGGTCACGCTGAACGACGAGCTCTACGCGACCCTGTCGGCGGCAGCGGATACCACGGCTGTGCAAGCGCTCACGGGCGCGCGCAAGCGTCATGTGGAGGAGACGCTCGCCGACTTCCGACAGGACGGGGCCGAGCTCCCGCCGGAGAAGAAGGCGCGCATGACTGAGCTCCGGCAGAAGCTCGCGCAGAAGACGCAGAGGTTCAGCGAGCACGTCCTCGACTCCACCAACGCGTACGAGAAGGTCATCGAGGACGAGGCGATGCTCGCGGGCCTGCCCGAATCGGCGAAGGCGGCCGCCCGCGAGAGCGCGAAGGGCAAGGGGTACGGGAGCGACGAGAAGCCGGCGTGGCGATTCACGCTCCATATTCCATCGATCCTGCCGGTGCTCCAGTACCTCGACGACGACGACGTCCGCAGGGAGATCTTCGAGGCGTTCGTCGCGATCGGCGCGCAGGGCGACTACGACAACACGCAGCTCATCCGGGAGATCCTCGCGCTGCGCCAGGTGGAGGCGGACCTGCTCGGCAAGCCGCAGTTCGCCGACGTTCACCTCGAGCGGCGCATGGCGAAGAACGGCCGAACGGCGCTGCGCTTCGTGGAGGATCTTCACGATCGCGTGGTCGGTCAGTTCGAGCGCGAGATTGCCGAGCTCGAGCGATTCGCGGCCGGCGGCGAGGAACAACCGCGGCATCTCGAGGCGTGGCAGATTCGCTACTGGCAGGAGAAGCTTCGCAAGGAGCGCTTCGACATTGACGAGGAGGAGCTGCGCCCGTACTTCCCCATCGACAACGTGATCTCCGGTCTCTTTGATCTCGCCGGCCGGTTGTTCGGGATCGATGTCGTGGAAAAGACCGGCGACGACAAGCCTTCGGTTTGGCACCCGGACGTGCGCTTCTACGAGCTGCGCGACGCGGCGATCGGGCGTCACCTTGGGTCATTCTACGCCGACTGGCACCCGCGCGAATCGAAGCGCGCCGGCGCGTGGTTCAACTACCTCTCTACCGGTGCGCGGCGCGACGGTGCCGACGAGCCGCATCTGGGGCTCATCTGTGCGAACCTGACCGCGCCGGTGGGCGACGAGCCGGCGCTCATTACGCACCGCGAGGTCCAGACGATCTTCCACGAGTTCGGGCATCTGCTGCACCATCTGCTCGGCGACGTGGAGGTGAAGTCGCTGAACGGCGTGAACGTCGCGTGGGACTTCGTCGAGCTCCCCTCGCAGATCATGGAGAACTGGACGTGGCAGCGCGAGAGTCTCGACCTCTTTGCCCGCCACTACACGACCGGGGAGCGGATCCCCGACGACCTCTTCGACCGCATGATCCGGGCGCGGAACTTCATGTCGGCGTCGACGATGATGCGTCAGCTCTCGTTCGCAAAGCTCGACCTCGAGCTGCACGTCAACTACGCGAAGCACAAGGACGCCGACCTCGACGAGCGTCTCGACGAGTTGCTCGCGACCTACCGCGCGCCGACGCCCACGAAGTTCCCCACCAACGTCCGCTCGTTTAACCATCTCTTCTCGGACGCGGTCGGATACGCAGCCGGCTACTACAGCTACAAGTGGGCGGAGGTCCTCGAGGCCGACGCGTTCACGCGCTTCCTGAACGAGGGAGTCCTCGACGAGGCGGTGGGCAGGGAACTGCGCGAAAAGATTCTCAGCCGCGGAAACACGGCAGACCCGGCGGAGCTATTCCGCGATTTCGTGGGCCGCGATCCGGACCCGGAGGCGCTCCTCGTCAGAGACGGGCTCGCGTAGGAGCGCGCCCGGTTGGCGTCGCCCGCCGGTCGTGTCAGCCGGTGGTCCGCCGTGTCAGCCGGTGGCCCGCTCCACTTCCGCCCGCGCGATCTGCGACCAGCGGTCGAAGCGCTCCGGGTGATGCTCGCACGTGTGGGTGTCCTTGAGGATCATCTCGAGCGCGCAGTCGTTCGCGAGCGCGAGGTCGATCGTTCGGCGTACGTACGCGCGGATCGCCTCCTCGTCGAACTCGCCCACGAGGTCCATGGGCCTCGGTTTCCAGCTGAAGATGTAGTTCGGCCCCAGCTCCTCGGCGGCGAGGCGGACGTCCGCCCACGGCGAGATGGACAGCCGCCGGATGCCCGGGATGGAAAAGACCATGCCCAGCCGGTCGGTCAGCGGCTCGCAGCACCCGTAGCCGGTGAGCGCGAACGGCTCGAGCAGCTGCCGCTCGTAGCGCAGCGCAAAGTCCTCGTGCTGCGCGGGACCGACCTGCGCGAGCTCCTGGCTCTCCGCGCTCGCCCACATGTCGTCCGGGCGAATCCGTTCGGGGTCGTAGTCGGGGAGCGGGATCTCGTCGGTGTACCCAACGCCACCGGAGCTGTGGTAGGTGCCGTCGTTGTTGAGCGAGAGGAGGTTCAGCTCGCGGTACTGCTCGAGGACCGCCTGGTGACCCCGCACGAAGAAGCGCATCGTCTCGTGCAGGAAGTCGGGGTCCTCGAACATGTCGATCATCATCTGCTCGAGTCCGCGAAGCTTCGTGTACTGCGCCATGAGATGATAGGAGATGTGCGCGACTCCCTTCACGCGAACCTCAAGGATGCCGTCGAACAGCTCGTGCGCGAGCGCGACCCGCCGGTTGGTCTCGCGCTCGTCGTGGGTGATCACAGGCGTGTGCATCTTCTCGAGGTCGTCGCGTGTGTTCAGGACGGGACGGAATCGCCACGCGCCGCGCTCGGTGGTGGACGGGTCGTTCTCGGCTTCCAGCCCCCATCCGCTCGATTCGACCGCCTTGTGCACGACCCAGTCGCCTTCGATGACGGTGTCGTCGGCGAAGTGTTCTTGGTGGTAAATCCGCCGCCGGAGGTTCTGCTCGATCGCCCGCGCCTCGGCGTCCTCGCAGACGAGCGACGATGCGGGCATGAGCTCGGTCCAGCCGCCCTCCGGGAAGAGCAGGATCATCGGGCGTTGCGGATGCAGCGAGTTGTGCGCCTTCCACAGCCGACGGCGCTCACCCTGGACGGGCAGCGCGGCGATCTCTGCAACGCGACCGGCGAGGTCGCGGAGCACGGCGCGATCGTGAGGTTCCATGCGGTGAGGATAGGCGCTCGCATTCGCCGGGGCGTTCATCTGCTTTCGCCGGGAACGGATACCCGCAGAGGCAGGAGACCGCAGGCCGCGACGGGTGGAGTGCCCAATGCTATAATCCCGACCAATGCGCGTTCGCGATGAGTACACGGTGAGCGCCGGTGACCCGGATCTCGCCGAGCTGCCGGAGATCGTCATGTTCGGCGACGCGCATCACCGCCGCGCCGAGCAGAGGCTGGGGCCGCACTACAACCCGGGTATCGAGATCTGTCTCAGCAGATCGGGCGTCTACCGCTGGGACGTCGAAGGACACGCGGTCGAGATCCGTCCGGGCGAGCTCTCGGTCACGCGGCCGTGGCAGCGACACTCCGGTCAGAACAGCGCGCTCGGCCCGGGACGGCTCGCGTGGATCATCCTCGCCGCCGGTGGGGCGGGATCGGTGGAAGCCCCGCTTCTCGAGTCGCTGCTGGGGCCGGACGCCACCCCCGTCCTCGGCGCGTTTGCGGCGAGCTCTCGCTCGTACCTCGGGGCTGTGCCGGAGGCGGTGCACGTCTTCGATCGTCTGCGAACGGAAGTGCCGGCCGCGCAGGCCGGGGTGCGCGATTCGAGCGCGTCCGGCCACGGCGGTCTGGGACGGATCGCCGCGGTCCGCGCCGAGCTCGCGCGTTTGCTCGTGCTCGTCGCGCGGTGCCTGAGCGCGGGCTCGCCGCAGATTCGCGAACGCGACCCCATCCCGCCCGCGGTGGTGCGCGTGCTCACGCGCGTCGCCGAACACCCGCAGAACCCGTGGACCGCCGCGGACATGGCGGACGACGCGGGGCTCGGCTTGACCGCGTTCACCGAATGGTGTCGGCGCGCGACGGGCCGGTCGCCCCGGTGGTACGTGCTCGCCTCGCGGCTCGAGCGAGCGCGCTCGATGCTCGCGACGACCTCGCTTCCGGTGACGCACGTCGCGCTCGAGAACGGGTTCGCCTCGTCGCAGCACTTCTCGTCGGCGTTTCGCAAGCTCTACGGCGAGTCACCGAGCGAGTTCCGCTCCGGCAGCTCCGGCGTGTACGCGTAGTCGGGGTCGTCGCGCTGCCTCTTCAGGATGCCGATTATCTCCCGCCACGTAGCGACGATTCCCCGCGGTGGGGGTGGGAGCTCGTGGCGTATGAGCCGATGCAGTCGATGCAGGCGGTAGCACGGCACCGCGGCGTACATGTGGTGCTCGGTGTGGTAGTTCATGTGCCAGTAGAGAAAGCGCACGATCGGGTTCAGCGTGAAGGTGCGGCAGCAGAGCCGGAAGTCGTCGACGTTATCGCGCAGCCCGATGTGCTGCGTCTCGTTGCACAGGAACTCGAGCCAGCGAGCGTAGAAGATGGCGAAGGTCACGAGGACGGCGAGCTGCCACGTTCCGGTGGCGAAGGAGACGGTCACGATCGTCGCATGGCCGAGCAGGAAGAGCCGATTCCACCAGCGTAGACGCCGCTGCGCATCGGGCCCGTCCTCCTCGAAGTTGTCGCGAACCCAGTCGCTCGTGTATCGACCGGCCGCCTTGACGATCGCGCCCTTCGTGCGCTGGTAGATGCCGATGGGGTCGACGATCGCGATCTTCAGGTAGTCGCGCAGCCGCATGCGGATGGGAAGCCGTACCTCGCGGTCGCGCGGTGGGTGGAGCGTGTAGAGATGATGGCGTGTGTGGCTCGCCTTGAACTCGACCGGATCGAACCACCCGAGGAAGCTGTACACGTAGAGGAAAAGCGTTCCCAGCCATCGTGTGCGAAAAACGGTGTAGTGGACGAGCTCGTGAAAGCCGTTGAGCAGGAACGCCCAGACGGTGCCGTGCAGAAAGACGAGCGCGACCACGCCCCAGACCGGGAACCGACCGGCCTCCGCCGCGTCCCAGGCGATCCAACTCGCGGTCCCGGTCGCCGCGACGACGAGCAGGAAGCCGAGCGCCTGTACGAGCGCGGGCCCGTCTCGCCGGTCGGTGAGCCGGCGCAGCTCCTCGCGCGGGATAGGAACGCGGTACCACTGAACACGATTTGCAGCCTGTGCCATGGCGGAATACTATACCGAATTGATCGGGAACGCGTACACGAGGTTTCGGCGACGACCGGTGCACGCGGGGCGCGACCGGCTGCGGCGATGCACCTGCGTTCGCCCAAAACCTCACCGAGCGTTACCTTCTGCTCATGACCTACGACGCGGAATCGGTTGCCGACTACGTGAGCCAGATCCCGGACGATCGACGCGGAGCGTTCGAGCGGCTGCTCGAGGCGGTGCGCACCAGTATCCCGCACGGCTTCGAAGAGTGCATGTCGTACGGATACCCTTCATTCGCGGTACCGCATTCGATCTACCCTCCCGGCTACCACTGCAAGCCGGAGGAGCCGGTGCCGTTCCTTTCGCTGGGGAACCAGAAGGGTTTCATCGGCTTCTACCATATGGCCATCTACACGAGGCCGGATCTGCTCGCGTGGTTCCAGGGCGAATGGGCGAAGCGCGAGATCGGGAAGCTCGACATGGGCAAGAGCTGCATTCGGCTCAAGAAGCTCGACGCGATTCCCTACGACCTGCTCGGCGAGCTGTGCACGAAGATCTCTGTCCACGAATGGATCGAAACGTACGAGCGCGAGATCAAGCGCTGAGCAGCCACCTCACCATCGCCTCGCTCCACCCCCGCAGCCGCTCGTCGTCGAGCGCGAGCCCCACTCCGTGGCGGCCGTGCTCGTAGACGTGGAGCTCCACCGGAACGCCGTGTTCGACGCACGCCTGCGCGTAGAGCAGCGAGTGCGATACCGGCACGACCGGGTCGTCCGCCGTGTGGAAGAGGAAAGCCGGGGGTGACCCGGCGCTCACGTGCAGGTGGCTCGAGAGCTGCCGCCTGAGGTCAGGGGCGGGGTCGGTTCCGAGCAGCGCTTCGAGGCTGCCCACGTGCGCATCCTCGCCCAGGCTGATCACCGGGTAGCCCAGGATCGCGCGATGAGGGCGTGCGGAGACGGAGGCGGCGAGCTCGTCGGTCGGGTCGTGATAGAGGTCGGGCTGCGTCGCGACGAGCGAGGCGAGGTGGCCGCCGGCGCTGAAGCCCATGATCCCGATGCGTTGCGGGTCGATGCCGTACCGGGCGGACCGCGAGCGAAGGACCCGCATCGCGCGCGTGGCGTCCGCGTAGGGTGCCGGGTGCCGGTCGGGCGCGACGCGGTAGGTGAGCACGGCGGCGACCACGCCGTGCATCGCGAGCAGCTGCGCCAACGGCTGTCCCTCGTGGCGGGCCTGCAGGTGGTATCCCCCACCCGGGCAGACGAGAACCGCCTGCCGCGGGTCGCCGAGCGCGTCTGGGTCGTCCTCCGGGGGCCAGGACGCCGGGCAGGTGATCCGGATCATCGGCCGATAGTCCGGATTGCTCCCGTTGTTCGGCGAGCCGTCGGGCCACAGCTCGATCGTCTCGTTGGGGAAGAGCGGGTGGGGGGAAGGCGGGGTGTTGGGTGCCATGTCGTGCTCCTTTCGTCGCGCCCTGCGCGTGGACACGCGGTACGGGACGCCCGCGCATCGGCCTCCATTCTACCAACGTCGCCTTCCCGGTGCACGCGGTCTGCCTCGCTCTCTCCGCCGGCGTTTGACCGCCGTTACGACGGGGCCTATGATGGATGCAAGGGGGCTGCCATGGCGCGCAAGCTGAGGAACGTGAGGCATCCGGTTCCCGCAGACCTTACCATCTCCGAGGAGTCCGAACCGCTGCCGATCTCCACCATCGCGGAGGAGGCCGGTATCCGCGAGGCCGAGCTCGACGTGTACGGCGCCCACAAGGCGAAGGTGCGCCTTTCGGTGCGCGATCGTTTCGCCGACGCTCCCGATGGGCACTACGTTGTGATCACCGCGGTCACGCCCACGCCGCTCGGCGAGGGGAAGACGACGACCACGGTGGGGCTGTCGCAGGCGATGGGCGCGCATCTGGGCAAGCGCGTGTTCACCTGCATCCGCCAGCCCAGCCAGGGCCCGACCTTCGGGATCAAGGGCGGCGCGGCAGGCGGAGGCTACAGCCAGATCGTGCCGATGGAGGAGTTCAACCTCCACCTCACCGGAGACATCCACGCGATCACCGCGGCGAACAACCTGCTCGCAGCGGCGATCGACGCGCGCATGCACCACGAATCGTACCAGTCGGACGCGAAGCTCTACGGCCGGCTCTGCCCGAAGGGCCGCGATGGGCGCCGGCGCTTCTCGCCGGTGATGCTCCGGCGTCTCGAGAAGCTGGGTATCGCGAAGACCGATCCCGACGAGCTCTCCGAAGAGGAGATCGCGCGCTTCGTACGCCTGGACCTGGACCCGGACACGATCACGTGGCGGCGCGTGATCGACACGAACGACCGCTATCTACGCGCGATAACCGTTGGGCAGGGCGAGAAGGAGAAGTTCGAGCGGCAGACCGGCTTCGACATCACGGTGGCGAGCGAGATCATGGCGATCCTCGCGCTCGCCACCGACGCGATCGACATGCGCGAGCGGCTCGGTCGGATGGTCGTTGGCATGAGCCGATCGGGCGTGCCGGTCACCGCCGACGACCTGGGCACCGGCGGCGCGCTGGGCGTGCTCATGCGCGACGCGATCATGCCGAACCTCATGCAGACGCTCGAGGGCACGCCCGCCTTCGTGCACGCGGGCCCCTTCGCGAATATCGCGCACGGTAACAGCTCGGTCGTCGCCGACCAGCTCGCGCTCAAGCTCGTCGGGCCCGACGGGTACGTCTTCACCGAATCTGGCTTCGGCGCGGACATGGGCATGGAGAAGTTCTTCAACATCAAGTGCCGCGCGAGCGGTCTCGTGCCGGATGCCGTTGTGCTCGTGGCGACGATCCGCGCGCTCAAGATGCACGGCGGCGGTCCGAAGGTCACCGCGGGCGCGCCGCTCGCCGCGGAGTACACCGAAGAGCACCTCGACCTCCTCGAGGCCGGAGGCGCGAACCTGCGCACGCACGTCGAGAACGCCGCGTCGTTCGGCGTGCCGGTCGTCGTCGCGGTCAATCGCTTCCCCTCCGACACCGACGCGGAGGTCGACCTCGTGCGGCGCATGGCGCAGGAGGCGGGCGCTGTGGACGCGGTCGTGAGCGACCATTGGGCGCAGGGCGGCGCGGGGGCGGTCGACCTGGCGCGGGCGGTCGTCGAGGCGTGCGAGCGACCATCGGACTTCCGCTACCTCTACTCGCTCGACGCGTCGATCAAGGAGAAGATCGAGACGATCGCCACGAGGATGTACGGCGCGGCCGGCGTGGAGTACTCGCCGGAGGCGGAGGAACAGATCGAGCGCTACACGAACAACGGGTTCGATCGGCTTCCCATCTGCATGGCGAAGACGCACCTCAGCCTCAGCCACGACCCGGCGCTCAAGGGCGCACCGACCGGTTTCACGGTCCCGGTTCGCGAGGTCCGCGCGAGCGTAGGTGCGGGATTTCTCTATCCGCTGCTCGGAACGATGAGCACCATGCCGGGGCTTCCTACTCGACCGGCGTTCTACGACATCGACCTCGATCCGGAGACCGGCCGCGTCGTGGGGCTCTTCTAGACTACGAAGCTCGGTACGGGTCCGACCTGCCGGCAGAAGAAACTTGACCATGCAACCATCCCTGGCTACGTTCCTGCCCAGTCAGGGAGGCATTGCGTGAAAAGACGCGTGTTCAAATCGGTCTCGTTCGCCACGCTTGCGCTTCTCGTGATCGGCGGGTTGCCCGCGGCGGGTTCGGGCGAAGAGAGCGCCACGCCGTTCGAAGATCGATACGAGGCGATGAGCTGGGACGAGATCGCGGCTGAGGCCGAGGGGAGCGAGCTCTACTGGTACATGTGGGGCGGCTCGGACGCGACGAACCTCTACGTCCAGGAGTACGTCGCCGACGGTCTCGCGGAGCTGGGGATCGACCTGGAGATGGTTCAGGTGACCGACGCGAGCGTGTACGTGAGCAAGGTGCTCGGCGAGAAGCAGGCCGGCCGCGATACCGGTGGTTCGGTGGATCTGGTCTGGATCAACGGCGAGAACTTCCGCAGCATGCGTCAGGCGGACCTCCTGTTCGGACCGTATGCCGACAGGCTGCCGAACATCGGCCTGGTCGACACCGAAGATCCGACCGTCGCGAACGATTTCGGCTACCCGGTGGACGGCTACGAGTCGCCCTACGGATCTGCGCAGATGGTCATGGTCTACGACGAGGCCCGCACGCCCGATCCCCCGACGACGATCGAGGGGTTGCTCGACTGGATTCGCGAGAATCCCGGACGCTTCACGTACCCCGCGCCACCGGACTTCACCGGCAGCGCGTTCGTCCGTCATGTCTTCTACCACGCCGCCGGCGGCTACGAGCGGCTGCTCGGCCGGTTCGACGAGGAGCTCTTCGACGAGGTCGCCCCGCACGCGTGGGCGCTTCTCGACGAGATCGAGCCGTACCTCTGGCGCGAGGGAAGGACCTACCCGGAGACGAGCACCCGGCACCAGAATCTCTTCGCCAACAGCGAGGTCGACTTTGACATGAGCTACATCCCGGCCTCGGCGGCCAACCTCGTCGCGCAGGGCCGCTATCCCGAGTCCACGCGGACGTTCGTCTTCGATTCCGGGACGATCGGGAATACGCACTACGTGGCGATCCCGTACAACGCTACGAACAAGGCGGCCGCGATGGTCGCTGCCAACTTCCTGCTCGAGCCGGCAGCGCAGCTCGAGAAGGCGAGGCCTTCGGTCTGGGGCGATCTGCCGGTGGTCAGCGTCGACCGGCTGACGCAGGAGTGGCAGGATCGCTTCGCGTCGATCCCCCGGCCGCCGTCGGTCCTGCCCACGCGTACGCTCCAGGAGCACCGAATCCCGGAGCTGCAGAGCACGTGGCTGGAGGCAATCGAGGCCGGGTGGATCGCGAACGTTCTCCAGCAATGAGCGGAAACAGGGTTCCTGGAGCATTCGTAGCGGTCGCGCCCGCGGCGCTCGTCGTCGTGCTGCTGCTCGGCGGCGGCGTCGTGACGGCGCTCGTCGAGTCGCTGCGTCCCCTGCCCGGTGACGCCGGCGTGGTCACGCTCGATCACTTCCGCGCGGTCGTGACCGCTCCGGGCTTCCTTGCCAGTGTGGGTCTGACCGTCTGGGTCTCGCTCATCTCCACGGTTCTCACGCTCGTGCTCGCTGTTGTCACCGCGCTCGCGCTCCGCAGGATGCGCCGGTTCCGCGGGTTCGTGACCTACGTCTACCAGCTCCCGCTCACGCTCCCGCACATGGTGCTCGGGGCCGCGGGCATCATGCTCTTGTCGCAAAGCGGGCTGCTCAGTCGCGTCGTCACGGCCATCGGTCTCATCGAGTCTCCGGCTCGCTTTCCCGAGCTCGTGAACGACCGGGCCGGCATCGGGATCGTGCTGGTCTACGTCTGGAAGCAGGTACCGTTCGTCGGCCTCTTCGCGCTCGCCGTGCTCCAGTCGGTGGGCCAGGACTACGAGGCGACGGCTCGATCGCTCGGGGCGACTCGCTTCCAGGCCGTCCGGTTCGTGCTCGTGCCGCTCGTCGCGCCCGCGCTGGTGCCGGCCGGCGTGATTGTCTTCGCCTTCGTATTCGGCGCCTTCGAGGTGCCGCTCCTGCTCGGAGCGCGCTACCCGAGCATGCTGAGCGTGCTCGCCTATCGGCTCTACACGGATGTGGATCTCGCGTTGAGACCGCGGTCGATGGCGCTCTCCTTCGTGATCGCCGCCATCGTCTTCGGGCTCGTGGGCGCCTACCGCACGGTCCTCGCGAGCCTCGGGAGGCGCGGATGAAGGCCCGTCACGCGCCGCGGGCTCACCGGGCTGCGCCCGCACTCGGTGGGCAGGGGCTGCGCTCGATCGTCGTGGCGGGGATCGTGGTCCTCGTCGCGCTTCCCTTGATTCCGCTCGTGCTGCATTCGTTCGCCGGTCGGTGGCTCTACCCGGCTCTCGTGCCCGAGTCGTGGGGGCTGCGCGCGTGGGAGTATATCGGGCGTCCGCGCTCGCAGGTACTCGAGGCGACCGGAACGAGTCTGGGGATCGCGCTTGCTGTGACGGCGCTGAGCCTGCTCGTCGGTGTGCCGGCCGGCCGTGGGCTCGCCGCCGCTCGTCCCGGTACGAGGGCCGCGCTCGAATATCTCTTCTTCGCGCCGGTGATCGTGCCGGCGCTCTCGGTCGCGCTCGGACTGCACGTGGTCTTCGTCCGGTGGGGCATTGCCGACTCGGTTGCCGGCGTCGTCGTCGCGCATCTGCTGCCCACGGTGCCGTACATGGTCCTCGTCATGGCGAGTACCTTTTCGAGCACGAACCTGGAGCTGGAGCATCAGGCGCGAACGCTCGGCGCGGGTCCGGTCCGCGCGTTCACGAGCGTGGGGGTCCCGTCAGCGGTGCCCGGAATGCTCACCGGCTCGCTCTTCGTCTTTCTGATCTCGTGGAGCCAGTACGCGCTCACGGTCCTGATCGGCGGCGGCCGGGTGGTGACGCTGCCGCTTCTCCTCTTTTCGTTCGCCTCCGCCGGCGATCTCGCGCTCACCGCCGCGCTGAGTATCGTCTTTCTCGCGCCGGCCGTGCTCATCCTCGCGCTTACCGCGCGTTACCTCAGCGGGCGTTCGCTCGCGCTCGCCGGAGTTGCAGGATGAGCAGCCGGGTCTCGCTCGATGCGCTTTCGCACCGCTACCCCCGCTCCGAGCGGCCGGCTCTCGACGGTGTCTCGCTCGACGTCCAACCGGGCGAATTGCTGTGCTTCGTCGGCCCGTCGGGCTGCGGAAAGACGACGCTCCTCAAGGTGGTCAGCGGAGTCCTCAGGCCGACCGGGGGCGAGATTCGCTTTGACGGCGAGCCGATGAGCTCGGTGCCGCCCGAGCGGCGGAAGGCGGTGATGGTCTTCCAGTCGCACATGCTCTTCCCGTTTCTCAGCGTCGTCGAGAACGTCGGATTCAGCCTGAGGATGCAGGGTAGACCGCGCGAGGAGTGGCGGCCGATCGCGCGCGAGATGCTCGAGCGGGTCCGCCTCTCCGGACTCGAGGAGCGGCGTCCGTCGAGCCTCTCGGGCGGCCAACAGCAGCGTGTCGCGCTCGCTCGCGCGCTCGTCGCCGAACCGCGGGTGCTCCTGCTCGACGAACCGCTCTCCAGCCTCGACCGTCACCTGCGCGAGGATATGCGGCAGGTGATTCTCGAGCTGCAGCGAAGTACCGCCGTGACCACGCTGTGCGTGACGCACGATCAGGAGGAGGCGGTGCTGCTCGGTGATCGTATCGCGATGCTCTCGTCCGGACGTCTCGTGCAGTCCGGTCCCGCCGAGGCGTTCTACGAGCGACCGGCTTCGGTTCACGTCGCGCGATTCTTCGGCAACCACAACCAGCTCGAAGGCCTCCGGGACGGAGACGTGGTCACGACCGACGTGGGGACGTTGTCGCTGTGCGCTCAGGGCGCCCCGCGCGCTCCCGGGCGGGAGGCGTGGCCTCGGGGCGGTCCGGCCTGCGTCCACATCAGGCCCGAGGCGATCGAGATATGCGAGCCGGGCGCCGATTTCGACAACGTGCTTCACGGCCGGGTCGTCCATCGCGTGTACGTAGGAACGCACGTTCGCTACGCCGTCGACGTCGCCGGCCAGCCCTGGCAGGTCGTCGCGGCGCCGCATACCAGCGCATTCGCGGAGGGCGACGAGGTCGCGCTGCGTCTGCCGCCGGAGCGAATCTGGCTGACGAGGGAGTAGCGCTCTCCGGCGGGCTGGGCGCTGTGCCTCGTGTAGGTGCGTCGGTAGTATACTGCGGGCAATGGATGGACGAAAACGAGCGGACGTGCACCCGGGTGCGCGTGTCCGCGTGGTTCAGAAGCAGGATCAGCGATCGGGGAAGACGACCGAAGGCGTGGTGAGCGAGATCCTCACCAACTCGAGCACCCACCCGCACGGCATCAAGGTGCGGCTCGAGGACGGCGTCGTGGGTCGGGTCAAGGAGATCCTCGAGTAGCGCCGACGGCGCGGCTACTCCTCGCGTCGAGGAGGTCACTCCTCGCGTCGAGGAGGTCACTCCTCGACAGA
>CAYWJH010000024.1:0-8291 GCA_964458555.1 uncultured Spirochaetaceae bacterium
ACTCCTCGCGGTTGAGGCGCACCTCGGGGGCTACCACCTGGCGGTACGGTTCGCCGTTCTGGTCGAGCACCCCGGCGAAGGCCGCGGCGTCCTCCGCCGGGTTGCTCGACGAGACTGCCGATCCGTACCGCGAGGTGGTAGCGCCGGAGCTGCGCATCACCGACGAGGAGTACGACCGGCTTCGCACCGCCGAGTCGTCGGTGGTGATTCCTCCACCGGTGGTCGAGCTCATCGCAGCCATCCGCTCCGCGCTCGCGAAGCCGCAGGACGGCGCCGAGCCGGTCTACGTCTCCGACCGCAGATGGAAGAAGATCGCCGGGCTCCTGCGCATGAGCGCGGTGCTCCACGGACGCGACCGGGTGGAGGCGATCGACTGCGCGATCATCCGATCGTGCGCGTGGTCGACACTCGCCGAGCGCGTCCGCGTAAACGAGATCGTCGCGCACGAGCTCTCGGCCCGCTCCGGCCGAGGCGCCGCTGCCCAACGGTTCGCGTCGCGCCTGCAAGAGCTGCGGGCGACGTATCGAACGTGGAGCGCCCGGCTCGTCGACGACGAGCGGCGCCGCCCGGTCGTCTATCGCGACGAGTACTTCCGTCTCCACCCTGGAGAGACCGCTGCGCAGACGACTACCGCCGAGGCGAAGCAGGAGCTGCTTCTCGTCTGGCACGGCGACATCGACGAGGCGCGCAGGCACGGCGAGGCGGAGATCGACCTGTTCGTCTACGACGAGGGCGGCGGCCTCGTGGGCTCGCAGCGGTCGCGGGTGCGCTTCACCGACGAGTGGCGCCTGGAGGTCGACGGCGAGGCGTACACGGTGGAAACCGCGGTGGAACGGATCACGATCGAGGAGGAACGCGCGCTCCACGGCGAGGAACGCGCGTCGCTCGAGGCATCCACGCGCGAGCTCGTCGGCGAGCTCGACGGCGAGCTCGACGCGCTTCTCGCCGAGCAGGCGTCGCTCGAGGACGCGGCGCACGAGCACCTCTTCGTTGCGGCGGCCGACACCGACGCCGTGCTCGAATCGATTCGAGCCACCGCCCGGCAGTTGAGCGAGACGCGCGTGCTCGCCCTCGAGTTCTCGAGCGACGTCCTGGGGGCGTAAGTGCACGTCTGTCGCTACTACCACAACGACGACAATCTTCCCGAGGAGATCAGGGCGGCGCTCGAGGATCGGCTGTACGCGGTCTTCGCCGACGGGGAGCGGAGGGACGCCGGGCGCGCTCCGAAACCGGTGGCGCGGACCCTCGACCGGCTCGCCGGCACGGTGACCTTCGCGCACCTCACGCGCGGCAACGAACGACTCAGCGAGCGCCTCGCGCACGAGGCGGTGCACTGGGTTGGAGAGCGCTGGGGCGAGCTCGAGCAGCGCGACCCATACGCCGACGAAGAGACCGTCCTCGAGCGAGCGAGCGGCTCCTCCCGCGGCTCCTCCCCCGACATCGCACCCTCACCCGCCAACCTCAGCCGCCTCGCCACGCTTGCGGCCGAGCACCGCCCGAATCTCGCCGCCTTCGCCCGTCGGACAGGCGGAGACCCTGGCCCGACCGCGAGCACCGGCGCCCGCGCGGGGCGGCTCGCGCAGGCCCGCGCGGCGCTCGACCGCGAAGCCCGGTTCGACCTGATCCGCACTCGCTGGCGGGAGATGCTCGAGGACGACCGAAGCAACCACCGCGCGAGGCTGCTCGGACGCGCGCTCGGCTCGTTCATCCGCGAGCTGGAGGAAATCGTACCGCGTCTCGCCCGCGAGCAGCGTGTCGTGCGCGATGTCTTTGGAAACGAGGACGCGCTCTGGGATCTATCGATGCACGAGTGGGAGTCGCTGCCGGTCGACGGTCTCGAACAGGCCGCGAGCATGCTCGCTGAGCACCCGGAGCTCGATCGGCTCGCGACTATCCTGGGCCGGAGCCGATCGGTGACCGAGCGCCGTACGAGAATCGCCACCCAACGCCGCGTCCGCTTGAGACCGGTCGGGATAGGCAAGAGCGAGGTGACGGGCATCCGTACAGGAGACGACCTCACGAGCCTCGTCGCGAGCGAAGTGGCGCTCCTCGCGCAGCCGGAGACCGAGGAGCTCTTCTACGCGAAACTCGCGGACCGGCAGCTCCTCGTCCTCGACTACAACCGGCAGCGCATCGTCGAAGACGTGGAAGAGCACCCCGTCTCAATCTCCGAGGAGGTGCCGGTAGAGCGGGGCCCGGCGATCGTGTGCGTCGATACCTCGGGGTCGATGCTCGGACTCCCCGAGCGGGTGGCCAAGGCGACGGTGCTCGCGCTCGCGGTGAGAATGCGCGAGGAGCGACGCAGAATGGAGGTGATAGCGTTCTCGAGCCAGGTCCGGTCGTTCGCGCTCGACCACGAGCACACGAACCTCGGCGACCTCGCCGCCTTCCTCGAAGGCAGCTTCCACGGCGGCACCGACCTCCGCAAGGCGCTCGCGGTCGCGATCGAGACGCTCGAACGCGAGGACTACCGGCACGCGGACGTGCTCGTGGTATCCGACTTTCGGGTGCCCAAAATCGCCGACCGCTTCCTCGAGCGCATCAACCGCCAGCACCACCGCGGGACGCTCTTCCACAGCCTCACCGTCGCCGCGAAACCGGTCATCGACCCGCTTCACATCTTCGATACCTCATGGCTTTTTAACACCGAATCGGGCAGAATGGCCCCGGAATCGCTGCGGGCGATCCGGTAGGAGCACAATGGCACGGACACAGTCGGGCTTCCGGCCCTATCTGACGACGACGTTTCTCATCGGTCTCGGCTTCTTCACGATGGGCCTCATGGACCCGCTCTACGACGCGTACGTGCCGGTCTTCCTCCGCGACTTCCTCGACCGGAACTCGCTCGTGGGCCTCATCATGACGCTCGACAACATGTTCGCGCTCTTCCTCATTCCGATCGTATCGCACATGTCGGACAACACGAGGACGCGGATCGGTCGCCGGATGCCGTACATCCTCGTCACGCTGCCGCTCTCGGCGGTATTCTTCGGCGCGATTCCCTTCGCGGCCGGCACGACGCTCGTCGTGCTCATCGTGGTGCTGTTCCTGCTGAACTCGGCGAAGCAGGCGGCGCGAGGACCGGTGGTCGCGCTCATGCCGGACACGATTCCCGGCGCGTACCGGTCGGAGGCGAACGGCGTCATCAACACGATGGGCGGCATCGCGGCGATCGTGGGCACGGTGATCCTCGCGCCCATGATCGACATCTCGGTCGTGCTCCCGGTGATCGGCGACACGAGGCGCAAGCTCCCCTTCCTCATTGCCGCGCTGCTCGTCGTCAGCGCGACGATCCTGCTGTTCACGTTCGTAAAGGAGACGTCGCGCGCGCACGCCGAGCGAGACGAGAAGGAACCGCTGCTCAAGTCGCTGAAGCTCGTCATGGGCGCGCAGGACCGCAGCGCGTTGTGGGTCCTGCTGGGCATCTTCTTCTGGTTCCTTGGCTACCAGGGCCTGCTGCCCTTTGTCACGCTCTACACGATCAACGAGCTCGGCACGACCGAAGGGGTCGCCGGACTCTCGGTCGGGATGGTCGCGGTGGCGTACGCGATCTTCGCGATTCCCTCCGGCTTCGTCGCGCACCGCATCGGACGCCGTCGTCTGATCCGGATCTCGCTCGTCGTGGTCGCGTCGCTCACGGTGATCATCTTCTTTCACCTCCCGCTCGTCAACGCGCTCGGGCTCTCCTCCGGCGTCGCGCTCGCGACCTTCTGGGTGGGCCTGTTCCTCTTCGGAGTCTTCTGGGGGTCGATCATCACGAACAGCTTCCCCATGCTGTGGCAGATGGCGACCTTCGCGAATATGGGCATCTACACCGGGCTCTACTACTTTTTCAGCCAGGGCGCGGCGATCATCGCGCCGCCCATCACGGGGACGCTCATCGATCTGGCCGGCTACCGGGCCATTTTCCTCTACTGCGCGGCGTGTCTCCTGATTGCATTCGTCTTCATGGGGTTCGTCACCGGCGGCGAGCCGGGGCAGGAGCCGGCCGGAACCGAAGAGACATCGGCTTGATCGCCCGCGTCGGGTGGGAGATATTGTAGCTATGACCAAACGACTCGGTCCCATCATCGACGAGATCATCGACTCGTACTACGAGATCGGCGGGATCAACCACATCGACGGCCCGAAGCTGCCCGCCCGGTCGGCGATGACGCAGATCATCGAGGACCTCGAGGCGATCATCTTCCCCGGTTACCACGAGGAGGAGCCGTCGCGCGTGGAACACCTCAAGTTCACCGTCTCCGAACGCGTGAGCCGGGTAGCGCGCAGCCTCACCGAGGAGGTTCAGAAGTGCCTCTGTTTTCAGATAGGCGTCGATAGCGCCCACCGCTGCTCGAACGAGGCCCCCGACCGCGAGCTCGAGGGGTGCCGCGACAAGGCAGAGGCCATCACGACCGAGTTCATCGAGCAGATACCCGAGCTACGCAGGCGGCTGCGCCTGGACGTCGAAGCGGCCATGCGCGGCGATCCGGCCGCTCAGAGCCGTGAGGAAGTCATCCTCGCCTACCCGGGCATCGAGGCGGTCCTCGTCTATCGGCTCGCGCACGTGCTCTGGGAGCGAGCGGTGCCGCTGCTGCCCCGCATGATGACCGAGTGGGCGCACGGACGGACCGGCATCGACATCCATCCCGGAGCGACGATCGGCAACAACTTCTTCATCGATCACGCGACGGGCGTCGTAATCGGCGAGACCACGATCATCGGCAACCGTGTGAAGATCTACCAGGGCGTGACGATCGGCGCGCTGAGCGTGAAGAAGGAAGAGGCGAACAAGAAGCGCCATCCCACCATCGAGGACGACGTGACGATCTACGCCGGGGCGACGATCCTCGGTGGCGCGACCACAATCGGGCACGGGTCGGTGATAGGCGGGAACGTCTGGATTACCTCGAGCGTGCCCCCGGAGAGCCGGGTCTTCTACAAGGCCGATGACTTCGTCTCGACACACACGCGCGAGGCGCGGGCGGTATAGCGTCGGCGCGCGTCGCCGTGCCGGAGCGACTCGCCGGTACGCCGCGCCCGGTTACCGACCGCGCGCGGCGAGGACGGCCGTCGTATAGTCCACGAAGATCATCGAGTCGGCAAAGCCGTCTATCTCGGTCACCCACCCCAGAAACTTCTCGGCCTCTTCCCGAACCGCGAAGGGTCCGAGGCGCAAGCGGAAGTAGACCTTCCCGCCGATCTCCTTCGTGAGAACACGGCTGCCGAGCTGATGCTCGCGGAGCGTCTGCTGCGCCATCTCTACGGTGTCACGGTTGGGCGACGAGATCACCTGCACCCAGTAGGCGCGGTCGGCGAGCTCGTCGTCGGAAGGAGGCGCCTCGGCTGAAGGCCGCGCGGCCGGCGCGGGGGTGCGCGCGGCCGTCTCGACCGGCTTCGGCTCAGAGGGCCGGTCGGCCGGCGCGGTTACCGAGGGTGTCGGCTTCCGAGCGGGTTGTGGCGCCGATTCGGCAGCCGCGCCGTCGGGGCGCGCAGAGGCCGCGGGCGCGGTCTCCCCGGCCTCTGCGTCCTCACGCGCGACCGGAGCAGCGGCCTCGGTCACGAGGCCCCGGCCGGTCCGCGGCGACGGCTGCTCCTCTGCGACCACGCCGTAGGTCACCACGAACTCGTCGTCCTCGTCCGGCTCTGCGTCGTCGGGCTCGAGACCCGGCATCTCCTCGTCCCCGCGAAGGTAGTCGAGCGGCTCCCACTCGAGCCCACCCTGGGCTTCGGCGAGTTGGTCGGGCTCTGCCTCGCCACGCGGGTAGAAGAGCCAGATGCCAACGCCGACGATGGCGGCGAGAATGATTGTGACGCTCACTATGATGAGAAGAACTCTTCGTTGCTCCACTGATCCACCCGTCAGGGCAACGGGAGCAGCCGCGCGATCTGCCGGCGGAGTCTCTCCCGGTCGCCGTCGTTTTCTACACTATGAATGTCGGCATCCGGGGTGGAAAATTGAGGGTCTACGTCGCGCTGCGACCGTAATCGCTTCACGACCCGAACGATCGAAGCACCGTCGCGAGAGCGTGCGCGGCGCCAGATCGTGAAGAAGGGAGCGGTTACGTAGAGCACGGTATCGCAGAGCTCGTCGAGGCCCATCCGGAAGAGGATCGCGGCGTTGATCACGACGCCGGGTCGCGTCGCATCCTCGGCGGCGAGCTCGCGTACGCGAGCCGCGGTCGTCTCGACCATGCGCGGGTGAAGGATCGACTCGAGCCGGCGCAGCGCCGCGTCGTCGGAGAACACGACCCGCGCGAGCGCGCGCCTGTCCACCCCACCGTCCGCGCCCAGAACCCCCTGCCCGAACGCCTCGGCCACCCGATCGCGCTCGGCGGCGAGTGCATCGTGCCCCAGCCGGTCGACCTCGATCTGCGCGTACCCGTGCTCTTCGAGGATCTCTCCCGCGGTGCTCTTCCCGGCGCAGTATTTGCCGGTCACGCCGACGACGATCAATGCATCTCTCCCCAGCTCGAGCCGGTCTCCACCGAGACCTTGAGCGGGATCGAAAGCTCGACCGCGTCCGCCATCACCTCCTCGACGAGCGTGCCGACCTCCTCGACCTCGGTTTGCGGGCACTCGAGGATGAGCTCGTCGTGCACCTGGAGGAGCATCCGGCTCTCGAGCGATCGTTCGCGCAGCGCGGTCGAGAGGTCGATCATCGCCTTCTTCATGATGTCTGCGGCGCTCCCCTGGATGGGCGTGTTCACCGCGATCCGCTCGGAGGCCATCTTCACGGTGCGATTGCGGTTCGAGATGTTCGCGAGGTAGCGACGGCGGCCGAGAATCGTCTCCACGTAGCCGCGCTCCTCGGCCCGGACGACGGTCTCGTCGATGAAGCTCTTGATGCGCGAGTAGGTGGTGAAGTACGCCTCGATGAAGGCGTCCGCCTCGTGACGCGATATCTGCAGGTCGCGGGCGAGCCGAAAGGCGCTCATCCCGTACATCACCCCGAAGTTGATCGTCTTCGCGATCCTCCGCTGCGCGGCGGTAACCTCATCCGGCTCGACGGCGAAGATGAGCGAGCCGGTATGGCTGTGCACGTCGACCCCCTCGGCGAACGCCTTCTTCAGCCCCGGGTCGTCCGAGAGGTGCGCGAGGACCACGAGCTCGATCTGCGAATAGTCGGCGCTCACGAATCGCCAGCCGTCGCGGGGTACGAATGCGCTGCGGATTCGCCTGCCTTCCTCGTCGCGGATGGGGATGTTCTGCAGATTCGGATCGGTTGAGCTGATGCGACCGGTTGCGGTGCCGTTGATGTTGAAGTGCGTGTGGACGCGCCCGGTATCCGGCTTCACCATCTCGGGAAGCGAATCGACGTAGGTGCTCTTGAGCTTCGAGAGCGTGCGGTTGCGCAGCACGAGCGCGGGGACCGGGTCTTCGCGCGCGAGATCCTGCAGGACGCTGACGTCGGTCGAGTAGCCGGTCTTCGTCTTCTTGCCCGGAGTGAGCTTGCGCTCCTCGAAGAGGACCTGCTGGAGTTGCTTCGTCGAGCCGATGTTGAACTCGTGCCCGACGAGCGAGTAGATCTCCTGCTCGATGTCGGCGAGCTCGGCCTCGAGCTCGACGCTGTACCGGGCGAGCTCGCCCGTGTCCAGGCGTATTCCCTCGAGCTCCATCTCCGCGAGGATGGGCAACAGCGGCATTTCGATCTCGCGGAAGAGCCTCGTCATGGCGTGCTCCTCGAGCAGCCGTGCGAGCACGCGGTAGAGTCGGAAGGTGACGTCCGCGTCCTCGGCGGCGTAGGTGGTGGCCCGTTCGAGCGGTACGACGTCGAAGGTGTTCTCCTGCTCGCCCCTCGCCGTCTTCGGGACGACGTCGGCGTAGTGCAGCGTGCTGTAGCCCAGGTAGTCTTCGGCGAGCGCGTCCATCCCCAGGCGGTTCGACTCGGTGTCGAGCAGCCACGCCGCGATCATCGTGTCGAACCACGGGTTCGCGATCCGCACGCCCCAGCGCGCGACGACCTTGTAGTCGTACTTGAGATTCTGCCCCACGACGCGGACGGCGGGGTCCTCGAGGAGCGCGCCGATGCGCGAGCGGCACTCGTCGGCCGGGAGCACCGGACCCTCCGGTCCGTGCAGCGCGACGTAGCACGCCTTCCCGCGCTCGGTGGCGAACGAGAACCCGACCGGCCGCGCCGCCATCGCGTCGAGCGAGGTCGTCTCGCAGTCGAAGGCGACGAGCCCCGCGGCCCGCGCCGTCTCGCACCACCGCTCGAGCGCTTCGAGCGTATCCACGAGCTCGTACTCGCCCGGCTCACCGTCGGCGGGGTCGCGCTCCCAGGTCGCGAGCGCGGGGCGCTCGACGGC
>CAYWJH010000024.1:8391-15714 GCA_964458555.1 uncultured Spirochaetaceae bacterium
CGGTCGAGCCGCCGTCGGTCGCGCCCGACGGGTCGAGCGTCGCGTTCGCGTCGTCGAGCCAGCTCTCCATCTCGCGCGAAGCGACGAGCGCCGCGCGCCGCATCCGCGGGTCGTCCTCGGGCAGGTCGATCGACTCGCGCCCGATCATCTCCTGCACGAGCGACCGCATCCCCTCGGCGGCGAAGTACGGAGCCGCGGCCTCGCGGTCGAGCTCGCCGAGGCGAAGATCGTCGATGCCCCGCTCGAGCGGCACATCGGTCTCGAGCCGCACGAGATCGCGGCTCAGGAAGGCGAGGTCGCGGCCGTCGGCGAGCTTCTCCCGCTGGCTCTTGCTCGAGATCTCGTCGAGGTGTTCGTAAACGTCGTCGAGCGTGGCGTACTCGCCGAGCAGCTTCGCGGCGGTCTTCGCCCCGATTCCTTTCACGCCGGGCACGTTGTCCGAGCTGTCGCCCACGAGCGCGAGGTAATCGAGGATCTGCTCGGGTGTCACGCCCCACGCCTCCACCACGCCGTCGCGATCGAGCTCGGTGAACCCGCCGCCCGACTCCGGCTTGAGAACGGTGACCGGACCGTCGACGAGCTGGAGGAGGTCCTTATCGCCGCTCACGACGAAGCAGGGACGGTCCCCGGCCTTTGCCCGAAGCGCGAGCGTGGCCATGACGTCGTCGGCCTCGTACCCGTCGACCCGCAGCGTGGGAACGCCCAGCTTGTCGAGGATCTCCTCGATGACCGGGATCTCGTTCTTGAGGTCTTCCGGGGTCTTCTCGCGCGTGGCCTTGTACTCCTCGTACTTCTCGTGACGGAAGGTGGGCGTGCGCGAATCGAGCACGACCGCGAAGTGCGAGGGGGTACGGTCGTCGAGCAGGAGGAAGAGCGAACGGAAGAACCCGAAGATCGCGCTCGCGTTCCTGCCCTTGGGGTTGAACAGCGGGTTGCGGATGAAGGCGAAATAGCTCCGGTACACGAGGCTGTACCCGTCGAGCAGGTAGAGGGCGTCACTCATGCGCCCATTGTACCGCGCGGGAGTTCGCTGGGAAAAGCGGCGGAGTCGCTTCAGCCGTCGGCCGGCGGACCGGCCTCGACGCCGTTCATATGCGGCAGCGCGACGTCCATGAGCACGACCTCCGGGCCCTCCGCCGCCCGGCGGGTGCCGCGCGGCAATTCGTAGCAGGGTACCCGGCAGACGCGATTTGTGTAAACGGGGTCAGCTCATTGCGGCAGCACGTCCTGGAACTCTTGAACGCTCGCTCCGTTGCGGCACAGGTCGATGATCCGGCGCCCGAGCGGCATGAGCTCCGGGGTGTCGAACTGCTCGAGCTCGGCGAGGAAGAATTCGCGCAGGATGTGCGCTCCCTGGTCGTACCCGTCAGGTCCGACCTCCAGCTGTTCGTCGACGCGGAGGATCCCTCGTGGGATTTCCTGACCGTTGACGCGCAGCGACGTCGGGCTGAACCCGAGGAGCGAGCACCTCGAGTCTACGAGCTGGCCGGGGCGGAATCTCAGGTTCCCCCTGCGCGCCATCCACTCACGGGCGATCCACTCCGGCATGAACCCGACCTTGTACGCGCCAATGTGCTGATTCGGAATAAGCACATAGCGCGTACCCGGCGTGCTCTCGATCAGCTCGAGGAGGAGGTTGGCGTGGCGCACCTTCGTTCCGGTAGCGAACGGCCAGTACGAGCCGACCCCCTCGCTCGTGAGCCCCTCGGCGGTCACGATACTCGGATTCGCGTGCCCGCGGGGAGCCACGAGGCGCCACAGCCAGGCGAGCGCCGGGGGTAGAACGTGCAGCATCCCCACGATGCCGTAGTTCGGCTTCTCGCGCGTGCACGGTGGCGTGCGCACGCCGAAGCTCCGCACATCGACCTGGACCGTTCCGTCCACGGTGTTCTCGACGAAGTGCCGCGGCATGATCACGCGCGGGTTCGGACACGGCGTGTCCGGGGCGTCCATGATGTGCTCCCAGAGCAGGATCGTGGAGTGCGGCTTGCCGTCGATGTTGAGGAAGATCAGCGGTTCGGGCGGCGAGATACAGAGCTTCTCGAGAAAGGGCTCGGTCCCGTACTCGGTGAGGTGGTCGACGCGCAGGAACCACCCCGCCTCGGCGTCGCGAATGACGAGGCGTCGCGAATCCTCCTGGAAGCTCGGGTGCGCGAGCGCCATGTCGTCGGTGATCGGGTGGAGCTCGCACGTGTCAAGCAGCTCCAGATAGAGGCGCTCGCCCGTGACGGTATCCTCGCCCAGACGCAGCCGGCCGTCGGGCTCGCGGTGCAACGCCTGCGTCATCTCGCTCTTGCCCCCGCCGCTCGCGCCCTCGTGCATGATGACGAACTCGTTGTCGTACGGGGTGATCAGGCGGACCGCCGAGCTGTGGAGGGTCGTCCACCCTTCCTGCTCCCCAATGTTGAGCAGGATGCCGTAGACTCCCTTCTTGGCGCTCGGGCCGGGGTAGAGGTTGTAGCTGAACAGCTCGTGCATCCCGGGCAACCGGTTGTGGATGACGACCTGCCTTCCGTCGAAATGCGTGTGCCGGAAGGGAGGCGCGAGGTAGATCACCGCCTGCGGCGTGAACCCTGCCGGGATCTCGGCAGCCGGGATGAATCCCTGCAGATCGGCGAGACCGGCGACGAAGAAACCGGCGTTCGCCGGCGCGACGAGCAGGGTCGGGCATCCGGCGCCCTCGTCACCGGAGTGGAACGGCAGCACGATGAGCTTCTCCTGCGAGGCGAACCAGGCGAACGTCTCGTCGCGCACCGAGTCGAAGGAGCTCCCGAACCGGTCGGCGAAGCGGCGCTTGTCGCTCGGCCGGTCGTCGGCGATCACCATCGCATCGGGATCGCGCCGTCGCATGTACGGCTCCACGTAGTTGACCGCGGCGCCGTTCTTGCACTTCGCCACGGTCGCCTCGACGACCCGACCGCGACCCGGCACGTCGTAGGCGACCTCCACCACATCGGCCTCGGGCTCGAAGAAGGTGAGCTCGAGGAGGTGGCTCCTGCTCTCGGGAACGATCACCTCCACCCCGTCGAAGACGCGCTTGAGGTCTGCGGGTACGTTGAATGCCGATACGTCGGTTGTCATCATGGGCTCTCCATCGCGTAGAAGCGCATATTTATGCGACTTTTCTGCAACTTATACGATTTCGAGGCGCGTGGAAAGGGGGTGCGGTCGATCAGGCCGTGATGTCGACGACGGCGGGCCCCGCCGCTGCGGCGCCGGCGAAGGAGTGACGACCGGTACGGAGGACCTTGAGCGAGGAGATTTCGCGACGGATCGCGTCGAGTTGGTCGCGCAGGACCTCCTGGTTGCCCTGGGTCCGCCGGAGGACCTCGTCGCGCGTTTTCACGAGTGCTTCGCGCAGCGCGGGAATCTCCTCCGCGCCTTCCGGATCGTGCGCTCGATACAGCGTCTCGAGCGGCTCGATCGTGCGCTCGAAGGACGAGATCTCCCTCACGATCGATGCCTCGAGCTCGACGTGGAACTCGAGCTCTTCGGCGGGGTCTCCGCCCGCGCCGCGCGCCTCGAGAACCCGGAGATAGTTTCGGAATCGGTCCCGCTGACGCACGAGCGCCTCGCGGTAGCGGCGGAGGATTCGCACGCGTTCGTTGAACTCGTCGGTAGAAAGCTGACTCATGCGGACCTACCCGGCGATGTTCACGCCGTTCGAGGTGCGCCCCTCGACGTTCGTCGTGGAGGCGATCTGGGCCCAGGCCGAACGCAGCTCGCTCATCATGGAGCGTACGCTCTTCAGTGGCTCGGCGTCCTTGTTGAGGTTGCCCTCCATCAGCTGATCGTTGAAGAAGCGGTAGAGACCGAAGAGCTTCGTCGCGATCTCGCCGCCCTTGTCGAAATCGAGCGAGACCATGAGCTCGGTGATGATATCCTGAGCCTTGAGCACCGCGCTGTTGACAAGGTCGAGCTGCTTCGTCCCCGACTCGATGTACCCTATCGCGGCGTCTATGTTGCGAATCGCGCCGTCGTAGAGCATGAGGACCATCTTCCCGCCGCTCGCCGTGCGTACGGACGTCTCCTTGTAAGCGCTGACTGAATTGGCTCGTAAGGACATACTCCCTCCACTTCCTCTATCGGCAGCCGGAGGCCGCCAGTTGAATTTTAACGCGCATGGTCGAGCAGCGTCGAGACGGGGACGACCTCGTAGCCCTGCTCGAGCAGGCCGTTGATCAGGAGGTCGAGCCGCTGAAAGAGATAGTCGTCGCGGCCCCCGCGCGCCTCCTCCGAGATTCCGACCTGCATGGAGACGATCGAGCCGGGCTGCTTGCGATCGAGGATCCGCTCCACGAGTCGGGCCGACGGCCGGTAGAGCCGGCTCAGACCCTCGTCGGTACGCCGCGGCACCCAGTCGAGGCTGTCGACGTCGCGCCCCACGTAGATGTAGTTCGCCTCGGTGCCCGCCTTGATGATCTCGTCGCTCACGAAGTAGTACGGCGCGTGCCACAGCAGCGAGAGCTCGCGTCCGGTCGCCGCGAAGTACTCGTCCTCGTTGCGCGCGAGGCCCTCCTGGACGAACTCCGGCGTGATGCGGTAGCGCCGATCCGACATGTCGAAAAACGCGAAGAACAACGATCCCACCTCGTGCCCGGCCCCGGCGATCTCCGCGAGCGCCGTGGGGTGACGCCGTATGAACTGACCGTTCACGAAGAAGGTCGCCGTCACGTCGTAGGAATCGAGCGTGTTCAGAATCTCCGTGAGCCCCTCGACGCTGTCGATCGCGTTGAACACGAACGAGACCTCGCGCCGCCTTATCCGCGACCCGTGCGCGAAGTAGGCGAAGTCGACCGGCTCGTCCGTGTCCGGAAACGACTCGTAGGTACGCTGCGGAGGCGGAAAGAGGAGACTCGTACCGACGCCCTGCGCCCGACGGACCATCACGATAGAACGATAGCTCCCGGAGCTCAAGGATTCCAGAAAAACCCGGAATCGCTCGCCGGAGACCCGTTTGCGGCCGTCAGGTGCACGCTCGGACGGGACCCATCGCCCGCCTGCGAGCTCGAACGTCTCACCGCCGGCCACCGCGATCGCCGCGCCGTCGTCGGCGAAGCCGTGGTCGTCGGCCTGCGCGAGCGCGAGCACCTCTCGAGCGCCCGTAGCAGCGGTGACGACGTCGATCGTCGTCCGTCCGCCGACGAGCAATTGCTCGTCGTCGAGCCAGACGGCGTGCACCGGGCTTTCGAGTCGCACGCGTCGCTCGAGCCTCCAGGTTGCCGGGTCGCGGAACGCCACTCCGTCGGAGGTCAGCAGAGCGAGCCTCGCCTCGTCCGGCGAGAGCCGCAACTCCTGCACGCCGGCGTCGTCGGTACGGTCGAAGACGAGCTTGTCGGCACCGCTTCCCGTGTCGAGACGGAAGACCGTCGACCGCGTCTCGCCCTCTTCGATGCTGCCCGCCAGTACGACGATCTGCCCGAGGCTGGACCAGACGGTCTGGCGAACGCGTGTGTTCCGGGGGAGAAACAGCGACGGAAGCCCCACGATCCGGCCGTCACCGGAGAAGTCGTCGGGGTCGAGGTAGAGCAGAAAGAGGTTCCGGCCGCCCTTGTTCAGGAGCGCCCGCTCGCCGCTCGGCCCGATCTCGAAGCTGTCGAAGTTCGGGTCGAAGGGAAACGGCAGCTTCCCGACGATCGTACCGATCTGCAGCAGGCCGGCGTAGAGCGACCGCGTGAAGAACTCCGGCCCGAGAATCTCGTAGACCAGGCTTCCCGAAACGTAGTAGAGCGAGCTCTCGGGAGACCAGCGCACGCTCGCGAGCGTACCAGGGCCGAGCTCGCGGTACGATTCGCCGAGAAGCCGGCCGCGTTCGAACTGATCGATCGAATAGTAGTACAGGTTGCCGCCGCGCGCGTAGACGAAGAATCGCGAGTCGGGCGACCAGCGCGCGGGAGCGCGCTCGGTGGACAGCTCCACGCCGGTCGCGATGGTCGTGCGCGAGCTGCCGTCGGTCGCGAGCAGGGCGAGCTCCCCGTAGGCGGCGCTCGTGGGCTCGACGACGAGGAGGTAGCGCCCGTCGGGTGACGCGGTGACCGGAAACACCTTGCCGTTGCCCACCGGCGCGCCGGCGGCGAAGCTCTGGAAGCCGTCCACCGCCGCGAAGACGCCCGTCGCGACATCGGCCCGAAACACGCCGAAACGGTTCTGGATCTGAACCGCGTCCAGCGCGCGAAGGTACGTGAGGATCTCCGGGAAGTGGGTCAGTTGCTCGATGGGCGCGTCTTCGAGCACGTCGCCTCCGGCGATTCCGCGCCCGCTCGCCGCCCCGCTGACGCCGGAAAGATCGGCTCGGAACAGCGTGCGATACGAGCCGAAGCCCGGAGCCTCGGAGGATGCGGCGAAGAGCAGGTGCTCGTCGGAAGAGAGATCGAGCCCGGAGAACGAGACTTCCGCGGACACCGCGATCGCGGCCAGAAACATCGCTGTACAGAGGAACAACCGTCTCAAGACACCTCTCTCCTCTCTTCAGTTTCGGCAGGAGCCGCCAACCTGTAGAGACATTCTATCGTTTCCGTGAGAGCTCACGCCCGGGCGGCCGGGTGGTCGTCGATGAGGTGCTGCAGATCGACCTCGAGCGACTGCAGCTGCCGCTCGATCAGCTCGAGCCGGCGCAGCGAGTACTCCTGCACGCTCTGCTCCATGCGCTCGAACGGCGCATCGAGGAGCTTGCGAAACTCGTAGCTCTCCGCGCGTCGCCTGCCGCAGTACGGGCAGTACGCAAAATCCGGAGCTATGTAGCGATGACAGTGCTGGCAGGTCGTGAGCTCGCGCACACCTCCACTATACGCCCGATCACCGGTGCGGTGCAAACGATTCTTCGCCTGCGCGCTCACCCATTCGGGTTATGCGCGGAACGCGCGACATTCGGTATCCTGAACGCAGGAGGACGACATGAAGAACGTTGTTGCATTGTATTCGGACGCGTCTGACGCCGAGAAGGCGATCAAGAAGCTCGAGGAGGCGGGGATCGACACCGACAAGGCATCGATTCACAGCCGCCACACGATCGAGTCCTCCAAGAACGTACGCGCGATGCCTTCGGCCAACGCGGGCATCGCCGGCGGTGTCAGCGCCCCCGGAGCGCCGGCCGGTGCCGGAAGCGGGGGCGGAGCGTTTGTGAACGACGACACGATCGAGAGCTACCTCATGCACGTCGGCGTAGACGGCGAAGAGGTCGCTTTCTTCCAGCACGGGATCAAGGAGGGCGGTCACATCGTGCTCGTCGCCGTCGAGGACAGCGACGCCGACAAGGCGCGCGACGCGCTCGTGGAGGCGGGAGGACGCGTGCCCCAGGTCGAATAGCGAGCTTCGGGGCGCGGC